>JBJONI010000241.1:0-10105 GCA_046051915.1 Pseudomonadota bacterium | reverse complement strand
CCGTGTCGATCAACGGGTTCGTCGAGTAGTCCATGTACCAAGTCATCGTGACCAGCGTGCCCTTCTGCAACGAAACCGCCGACTCGATCTCGGTGTAGTCCGCTTGCTGGAACGTGTTCCTCCCCCAGAGGTACCGCTCCGCCGCGACGCTGAGGTCGAGGCACCAGTCCTTGACGAGGGGGAAGCGGCTGATCAGGTCACCGTGGACGTGCCGGTCGGCGCCATGCTCGGTTCCGTCGCGGTCGTCGATCCGCGCCCCCGCGTTCGCGATCACGCTCCAACCGTCATGCGTGTAGTCCACGCCGACGATCGGATGCCAGATCGTCTCCGGGACGGGATTGAAATGCAGGCCCCCGAGGTCGAGGTCGCGGTAGGTTGCGAGGCTGACGTAAGGAACCAGCGCTTCCGGGATGGCCGTATACGCCACCTTGGCCCGACCTCCCCAGATGTCGTGGCTGTTGAGGGCCGCCGAGCTGTCCTCGGTGATCTGCCGCTCGTACTCGAGCGTCGGTGCGATCGCGATCTCGTACAAGTCGGCGGTGAGCAGGGCGTTGACCTGTTCGACATCCTTGTAGCGCTTGGCTTCCACAAGCACGCTCGTCCGGCCTTCCCGAACGTTGCCCGACAGGTAGACCGAATAGCCAGGACTCGGCGCTTCCCCCGACCAAAGGTCCGGTGTCGGGTACCCAAAGACATCCACCTCCGCGAACACGTCGAGGGGGCCCACACCCACCGCGTCGACCCACGCACCGCCGACGACCGCGTCAGGCGCAGGTCCGAGCTCCGTGAAGCCGGCTGTCCATCCGGGATCCTTCACGAAGTCGTACACGACCCCGTGCCCTCCGACGTTGACCTTCCCGAGCCCCACCGATTGGGCCGCGACGCCCGCGACGAGGTGCCGGCGATCGCCACGAATCCCGCGGTTGGGGTTGTCCTGGAACACCTGCTGACGGTTGACCTGCCCGAGGATCGCCGTGACCTCGGCCGACCTCGGACGCCAGGTGACCTGGGCGCCCTGAAGCGAGGTGTCGATGTCGATGTTGGCGTTGCGGTTCAGGTTGAGCGCAGCCCCGCGCCCGAACGCGACGTAGCTGTCGCCAAGCTTGACCGAAACGCTGGGCCGGTCATAGGAGAACTGCAGCTTCTCTAGGTTGAAATATAGGTTCCGGCCCATCACACCCCGTGTCGTGCCGGGTTGCGTGCCCGGGTCGAAAGAACGGCCCAACAACGGGGACCACGTCCCCGTCGCCAGCAGCTCACGCTCCTGCACGCGGACATCGTCGAGGAAGTACGTATTGGCCATCAACGCGACCTGATCGAGCTGCCCGTAGACGCCCCAGTCGCCGATCGAGAGTTGCGTCGTGAAGCGGTTGACTTGTTCGACGTAGTCCAACACCGGCCGGTCTTCGAAACCCGGCAGCCGCTCCGGCATCCGCCACAACCGCAGGTCAAAGTCCTCAGAAAATACCGCACCTACCGACGGTTTGGGCCGTGACGCCCCACCAGATGACGGCGCTGGAGGACTCGGAGGACTCGGAGGGCTCGGAGGACTCGGAGGACCCGGAGGACTCAGAGGATCCGGAGCCGCCGGTTCGACGCCGAACGCCTGCGTCAACGCCGCGTCGAGCGCCACCGGCGCGTCCTCGGACGGAGCCCCCCACGCCGTCGACGCCGAGGCGCCGAACAGGGCGATCCACGACCTGCGTGCAAAGGTGTTCACAGGACCGACAAGATCGCCTTGCGAAGCTCCGCCTGAACGCCCGGGCCATAGCCAGCGTTCTTCCAAACGATGTTCCCCGAACGATCGATCACGAGCGTGTAGGGCGGCACTTTGTCGACCTTGTACTTCACGACGGCAGCGCTCGACGTGTCGAGCAGGACCGGGAACGTATACCCTTTAGAACCGATGTAATCGCGAACGACGCTCGTAAAGCGCGCGTCGTCGATGTTCACGCTCAGCACGAAAAGGTTCTTGCTTTGAAACTCGTTTTGGACCGCCTGAAGGTGAGGCATTTCCTCTTTGCAGGGTGCGCAGCTGTTGTTCCAGAACGAAAGGACGACGACGTAGCCCTTCAGATCAGCCAGATGCCAGGTCTGCCCACGGAGATCGCGCAGCGTAAAGTCTGGAGCCGGGCTCGCGGCTTCCGCCCGGCCCAACCCGACCGTCCAAGCGAGCGCAGCGGCCGCCAT
This sequence comes from Pseudomonadota bacterium, assembly GCA_046051915.1. Classification (GTDB taxonomy): domain Bacteria; phylum Myxococcota_A; class UBA796; order UBA796; genus JBEIFN01. The sequence continues at coordinate 7,915 of JBJONI010000241.1, read as the reverse complement.
TCCCCGCGAAAAGGCACGACGCGACAACACCATGTAAGCCTCCCCACCCTTGGACGACGCAACCCTCTCGTTCTTCACCCCTCCTACGCCCCCTCGCAACCCGAACCGCGCGATAGGTTGCGCAGGCAGGAGGCCGTCCGATGAACCGTGACACCATCCTCGTCGTCGACGACGAGCCAAGCCTGCGCCGGGTCCTCGCGACCCAGTTGACGCGCGCCGGGTACGACGTCCGCACGGCGGCATCGGCCGAGGAGGCGCTCGCGGCGTTCCCCGAGCAGCCCGCCGATCTCGTGTTGACCGACTTGCGGATGCCTGGCCTGGACGGCGTCGCGTTCATGCGACGCGTTCACGCGCTTGCCCCCGGAACCCCCGTCGTCCTGCTCACCGCATGGGCGACGGTCGAAGTCGCCGTGGGCGCCTTGAAGCAGGGCGCAGCCGACTTTCTCACGAAGCCGTACGACCAGCGGGAGCTGCTCGACACGGTCCGCCAAGCCCTCGACAGCCGGCGCCGTGCCACCGCCGACGGGACGGCCTCTCCGCAGCCGTGGATCCTCGAGGGCACGAGCCTCGACGCCGTTGACCTCCGCGTCCGCTTGCAGCGTCTCTCCGAAACCACGATCCCCGTTCTGTTGGACGGGGAACCGGGGACCTGCAAGGAGACCTTGGCAAGGTTCATCCATCAACAGTCGCCGCGGCGCGATGCGACCTTCCTCACCCTGCGGTGTGCCGCGTACGCGCCGGACGAGCTGGAGCGCGAACTGTGGGGTGGCCCGACGTCCGACGGAGGCCACCGTCCGGGCCGGGTGGCTCTCGCGGATGGCGGCACCGTGTTCCTGGACGAGATCGACCGGTTGTCGCCGGCGGCCCAGGAGCGGCTCGCGGAGGCGATCCGAACCGGGTCCTCCGGCGCCATCCGATGGATCACGGCCACAGACGCCGACCTTGCCGGACTATTGCGCGACGGTCGCTTCTACGAAGGTCTGTTCTACGCGGTGGCGGCTGCGCGGGTCGACCTGGTGCCCCTCCGTCGCCGCACGGAAGACATCTTGCCGCTCGCGCAACGCGTCCTCGCGGAGGCAAGCGCAGGCCTCGCGCGCGCCACGCCGCGCGTAACGCCCGCCGCCGCCGCCCAACTGCAGGCGCACGGTTGGCCCGGCAACCTCCGAGAGCTGGAGGCCGTCCTCACGCGCTCGCTCCTCCTCGCAGCGCCCACGGCAGAGACGCTCGACGTCCTCGTCGGCTTTGACGTCGCCAAACCGAAGTCGGAGCCCCCTGCGCCGCCGCTCGCTGTCTCCGAGGCGGTGCAGGCCGACCTCAAGGCGGTGCGAAGGCTTCACACGGAGCAGTTGGAGGCGGCTCAGATCCGCACCGCGCTCGAAGCGGAGAACCACAACGTCACCCACGCCGCCGCGCGCCTCGGGATCAGCCGTCGGTCTTTGCAGGGCAAGATGAAGGCCTACGGGCTTCGTCAGCGTTGACGCTTCGCCCGACACCTCGTAGAGTGCGGCGGGGGTCCTTCGTGACGACTCGCGGCAAACCCTTCGTCGCGGCCTCGCTGGCTGCGATCCTCACCGGCCCCGCGACGGCGGCCGAGGTCACCGACCTCGCGCCTCGGTTCCGCGGCGACGTCCACCTCGGCTACGGCGGATCGTTTCAACAGGTTGGCATCGCCGAACCTGCGCCCGACGGCGCCGACACGGTCTGGGGCATCCGCAACGTCTGGGCCCACGAGCTTGCGCTCCGCGGCGAAGTCTCCGTCTGGGACGGCATCGCCGTCACCATCGGACTACCGATCACGATCCAGCAGCGCATCGCCTACCCAGCGGCGCGCGAGATGTTCCTCGAGCCCACCACCGAACAGGGCTCCTACGCGAGCGGTCAGCCCCTCACCGTCGACCCGATCGTCAGCGGCGGCCTTCAAGGTGCCTGGTTCGGGGTTGCGGTGCAACCTTTCTCCGAAGACCGGCAACGCAGCGACGCGTTCTCTCTCCCTGCCACGCTTCGGGTCGACCTCGGCGTCCGCACGCCGAACGCGAAGGGAACGCTCTACGGGAACAACCGCGGCGCGGCACCCGGCGGCTTGGGCATCCGCTTCGCCCTCGCAGCGTCGGCGCGACGGGGTCCGACCAATCCGTACTTCCAACTCGACTACGTCGCCGAGACCAAGGCCACCATCCCGCAGGCCGTCGAGAACGACGGCAGCGTGATCGCCACCGACCTCACGGTCAAGGGCGCCAACCAACTCGACGCACGCATGGGTTCTGAGTTCATCCTCAAGGAGAACGCGGAGCGCGCGAGCCGTACGGCGCTTTACGTCGATGCGAACGTCGGCTGGCGCGGTTGGCAGGACCAGGCGTCGGGCTTCTGGCTCCCCGACGTCCTCGAGCCCGCCCGAGACCAAACGACCACTCGATCGCCCTACCTGCGGCTCGGGTTGGGCACCGGCGCCGACATCCACATCAACCGGTACATCGGGCTGCGCACCGGCGTCGAAGGTCGTTGGATCACCTCGCACGTGCTCGAGAACCTGTACGCGGCGCGCACCGACCCCGGCTCCTACGAGGTGGGCTGGACCCTCGACGTCGTCGGACGCATCCGCACGGCGAAGGATCGATAGCCGCGTCGGACGTGCGACGGACGAACCGTCAGGCGCCTTCGTCGCCTGCAAGTCCCTTCTCGATCGCGAGGAGCCGCTCGTAGGCCTCGCGACGCGAGACCTCCCACCGCGCCGCCAACACCGCGGCGATGTCCTTGAGACCGGCACCCTCGTCGAGGGTGGCCGCCGGCGCCGCCTGCACCGACGTACCCGGCCCGACCACAAGGACCACCTCACCGCGGATCTCGCTGCGGGCGCTCAGATCGGCGGCGAGCGCGGCCATCGGCAACACCCGCACCTCCTCATGGGCCTTCGAGAGCTCGCGACACATCGCCGCGGGACGATGCGGATCGACCGCGGCCAACGCAGCGACCAGGCCGGCGATGCGCGTCGGAGCCTCGTACATCACGAGGGTCTCCGGTCGACCCAAGACCTCGGCGGCCCAGTTCTCGCGGCCCTTGCGAGGAGGGAACCCCAAGAACGTGCTGGGCGCTGCAGGGAATCCGCTCGCCGCGAGGGCCGCTGCGAGCGCGCTCGGACCTGGAACGCTCAGAACGGGGACCCCCGCCGCATGGCACGCCGCGACCAACGCCCGTCCGGGGTCGGAGATCCCCGGCGTTCCCGCGTCACTGACGAGCGCTACCTCGCCCGTCCTCGCGCGCTCGGCGAGGGAGGCCGCGAGCCCGTCCTCGTTGTGCGCGTGGAGTGCCACCACTTCGCCGCGATGCAAGCCCACAGCGTGGAGCAGCCGGCGCACCACACGGGTGTCCTCGGCCGCCACGACGTCCACAGCCACCAGGCGCTCCCGGGCGCGGGGCGAGAGGTCGCCTAGCGTGCCGATGGGTGTCGCGACGATCCACAGCGCCATGTCAGCCCCCATCAAACGGGCTGTCGATCACGGCGAGCCCCCACGGATCGGTGGTGACGTCGACCACCGCCAGCAGCCAAGCGACTTCGTCGAACGCGGCTTCGACCACCGAGGCGTGCTCCGCAAGCCATGCTTCGGCCGCTCGATTGAGCGTCGCGCGCTTGCTCGTGGGGAGGACGTCTTCGGCATGGACATCCGAGGCCGAACGCGCCTTGACTTCGACGAACCGCAAGACCCGTCCCCGCTGGACGATGAGATCGATCTCTCCGCCCCCGACACGCTCCCGCTCCGCGACGAGGTGCCACCCCGAAGCGGCGAGGGCAGAAGCGACAAAGCGCTCGGCCTCGAATCCGAGGGCGAGCGCCGTGCGCTTGGCTTGCCGAGCTTCTTCGGTCAGCGGATCGGCTTGAAGTCGCGAAGGGGCTTGAGGCGGGCCGCCTTGCCGCGCAGACCGCGCAGGAAGTACAGCTTCGCGCGACGCACCTTGTGGCGCGCCGTGACCTCGATCTTCTCGACCGTCGGCGCCGAAGCCGCGAAGATGCGCTCCACGCCCACACCCGAGGCGATCTTGCGGACGGTGAAGGTCGTGCGGATGCTGCCCATGCGCACACCGATCACCGTGCCCTCGAACACCTGGATACGCGACTTGTCGCCTTCCTTGATGCGGACGTGCACGCGGACGGTATCGCCGGGGCGAACGTCGACGTTCTCGCGGCGCGCCTTGCGCTCGTCGAGGAGCTCCTTCTCGATCGTCTGGAGCAGATTCATGGCCTACCTCTGCAGATGAACGCGGGGTGCGAAGGGCACCCATGCGGCCGGCCCTTGGTGTGGGCCTGCGACCCCCGCCGACTAACGCTTTTCTGTCGGGCCGTCAACGTCCATCGACGCGGGAGCCCCAGGACGCGCCGACCGACGCTTCCTGCGCGCGGGTGGATCGGGCAGCGGATCCACGCCAGGGATCGGATCGGTCACGGACAAGCCCTGGGATCGGCAGTAGGACGCCCACAGGTCCGGCCGTAGCGTCCGGGTCCGCGCACGCGCCTGCGCGAGGCGCCACGCCGCGATGCGGGCATGGTCGCCGCTGCGGAGGACGTCCGGGACACCCTCGCCTTCGTAGGAGAGCGGGCGCGTGTAGTGCGGGTGCTCCAGCAACCCGTGCTGGAACGACTCGTCCAACGCGCTCTCCGCGTTGCCGAGGACACCCGGGCGCAACCGAAGCGTCGCATCGATGACCACGGCGGCGGCGAGCTCGCCACCGGTGAGGACGTAGTCGCCGATGGAGACCTCGCCGTCGATGTGGGCGCGGATCCGATCGTCGATCCCCTCGTAATGCCCAGCGAGCACCACCACGTGGGACTGTTCCCCAAGGGACGCCGCGTACGCCTGATCGAACGTCCGTCCACCCGGGCCCGTCATGAGGACCAAGCTGTCGGGACGCCGCACCTTGGCGAGGGCGCGCGCGACCACGTCCACGCGGAGCACCATGCCGGGCCCGCCCCCGTACGGGGTGTCGTCGACGGTGCGGTGGCGATCGGTCGCTTGCGCGCGGATGTCGTGGACCGTCACCGACACCTTGCCGGCGCGGCGCGCGCGGCCGACCACCGAAGCGTCGACCGCCGCCTCGACCATCGCGGGATGGAGGCAGAGCACGTCAAAAACGGGCCCCACCACCGAAACCCCGAAGGCGTCCTGTCCCTCGCTCACGGGTTCGGGTCCCACGGCAGCTCTCGTACGACGATCCGCCGCGCCACCGCGTCGACTTCGACGACGAGCGAGCGCGTCAACACGAACAACTCCGACGCCTCGCCGCCGGTGTCGACCTCGACGACGTCGCCCCCTGCCGTCTCGTGGACGTCGACGACACGGCCCAGCCGCGCCCCCTCGAGGACGACCTCACAACCGATCAGGGACGCCACGTACCATTCCCCGTCGGGCAACGCCGGCAACGCGTCGATCGCGAGGCCGAACCGCCATCCCCGCAACGCGAGCGCATCGGCCTCCGTCTGCAGGCCCGGCACCCGCCCGAGCACGCGCTGACCTGCGCCAGACCGAGCTTGCAACGCACCGCGGTAGCGACGACCGTCGGGGGCGACCCACGTCACCGGACGGGACGCCTCGAGCGTCGACGAACCGCGGTGGTGCAGAAACAGGCGCAGCTCGCCACGAAAGCTGAACGCGCCCGTCACCTCACCGAGTTCGACCTCACCTTCGGCAAACCCGAGGCCCTCAAGCGCCACGAAAGACGCAGGCGCAAAAACAGGAGCAACGCGCGCCGCTTCCGGCACGCGCCCTGGCTTCGGCCCGCCCCGCGGACCGTCAGGCTTCGCCGGCCCCGTCATCCGCCGCCGCCGCCGCAAGGGTCGCCGGGTCGGAGAGCACGTCGACCAGCTCGAACGTGGCACGGGTGCGACCCGCGGCCGCCGAGACCACGGTACGAACCGCACGAAGCGTGCGCTCACCATCGTCCTCGAGGGCCGCACGGTCGTCCGAATGGACAACGGCCTCGATGATCGTGGCTGCCTCCCCCTCCACCACCTGGAGCTTGAGGCTCCGGGGGTGGCGAAGGACGGGCGCGAGCAGATGCTCGACGAGCGCCTGCATCAGACGGCCGCCGCGCGGGCGCGCTTGATGAGGTTCGCCACCGTCTCGCTCGGCTGGGCGCCGACACCGATCCAGTAGTCGACACGAGCCAGATCGATCTTGATCGCGGCCGGCTCGACCATCGGGTCGTAGTAGCCGAGCTGCTCAAGCGCGCGACCATCGCGCGGCGCGCGGGAGTCGGCCGCAACGATGCGGTAGAACGGATTCTTCTTGGCGCCCTTGCGGGCCAGACGGAGCTTCACCATCGGGAGCCTTCCACAGAGGAGGGTCGTTGACCGGGCGCCTTTAGCCAGCGCCGGTGGTTTCGTCAAGCCAAAGCCACGCAGGAGCCGATCCGCAGGGACCGCGGGGCGGATCCGACGGCCTCACAGCGGGATGTTGCCGTGCTTCCGGGCGGGCCGCTCCTGCCTCTTGTCGGCGAGGGCTTCGAGCGCCTGCGCGATCCGGATGCGGGTATCTGCCGGGTCGAGGACCTCGTCGATGTAGCCGAGCGCAGCGGCACGGTAGGGATTGGCGAAGTGCTCCCGGTAGTCGGAGACCAGTTCCGTCCGTGTCGTGTCCGGAGACGCCGAACCCGCGAGCGTCTTTCGGTGGATGATGTTGACGGCGCCTTCCGGACCCATCACGGCGATCTCCGCGCCCGGCCATGCGTAGTTCACGTCGGCTCGGATGTGCTTACTCGCCATCACGTCGTAGGCGCCGCCGTAGGCCTTGCGCGTGATCACGGTGACCTTCGGGACGGTGGCCTCCGCGTAGGCGTACAGCAGCTTGGCGCCATGCCGGATGATGCCGCCGTATTCTTGGTCGGTGCCTGGCAGGAAGCCAGGGACGTCGACGAGCGTCAACAAGGGGATGTTGAACGCGTCGCAGAAGCGAACGAAACGCGCCGCCTTGACCGACGCGTTCACGTCGAGGCAGCCGGCGAGGTGTGCGGGCTGATTGGCGACGACCCCCACGCTGCGACCATCGATGCGGAGAAAACCCACCAAGATGTTGGGCGCGTAGGCCGCGTGGACTTCCAGCCAACGGCTGTCGTCAGCGAGCGCACGGAGGACATCCCGCATGTCGTAGGGCTTGTTCGGGTGGTCGGGCACCAACGCCGCGAGCTCCGGGCACCGCCGATCCGCGGGGTCGGACGTGGGCCGACGCGGCGCCTCGCTCATGTTGTTCTGAGGGAGGTAGCTCAACAGTTCGCGCAGGAGCGCCACCATCGCATCCTCGTCGGGGACACGGAAGTGCGCCACGCCCGACCGGCGCGTGTGCGCGTCCGAACCGCCGAGATCCTCCATCGTGACGACCTCGTGCGTCACGGTCTTCACGACGTCGGGGCCGGTCACGAACATGAACGAGGTCGTGTCGACCATCGCGATAAAGTCGGTGATTGCAGGCGAGTACACGGCCCCGCCCGCACACGGCCCCAAGATCGCCGAAATCTGCGGGATCACGCCCGACGCCAACGTGTTGCGCAGGAAGATATCGGCATAGCCCCCAAGCGAAGCGACGCCTTCTTGGATGCGGGCGCCCCCCGAATCGTTGAGCCCGACCACCGGCGCACCGTTCTGGGTCGCAAGGTCCATGATCTTGCAGATCTTGCGGGCATGTGCCGCCGAAAGCGACCCGCCAAAGACCGTAAAGTCCTGTGCGAACACGTAGACAATGCGGCCGTCCACCTTGCCCCACCCCGTGACCACGCCGTCGCCGAGCACCTGCTGCTGGGCCATGCCGAAGTCGTGGCACTGGTGGGTGACGAACCGGTCGACCTCGACGAAGGTGCCGGGATCGACGAAGCGCTCGATCCGTTCGCGTGCCGTCCATTTGCCCCGCGCATGTTGGTAGCGGATGCGGGCCTC
>JBJONI010000240.1:0-6221 GCA_046051915.1 Pseudomonadota bacterium | reverse complement strand
GCTTCAACGTCGTGCGCTGGCGTCGTGCCGCGCCCGCCTTCGCGGCGCTCTCCGCGCTGGCAGGATCGCACGCTGCGCACGCGGTCTGTGGCGACGCCATCCTCGATCCGCTCGAGGACTGCGACGATGCCAACGCGCTCTCGGGCGACGGCTGCAGCGACGTCTGCTTGCAAGAGGTCGGGTTCCTTTGCGACACCCCGTCGGGCCCGCTCACGGACGTCCTCGCGAACCCTTCTTTTGAGCTCGATGACATCGCAGCGATCGACGCCAACGACGGGTTTTCGGGGGACGGGATCGCGTCGGCGGGGCCCGTTGTCGGCTGGGACACGCTCGGGACGTTCGTCGAGGTGTACGGTCCCGGCTCGGGGTACGCCGCGCCGGCGGGCGACCAGTTCGTCGAGCTGATCTGGAACCTCGCGATCTCGCCGGACGTCGGACGGATTGAGCAGGATTTTGCGACCGCGCCGGGGCGGACGTACCAGATCCGCTACCAGCTCGCGTCGTCGGCGCCTGCCTGTGGTCTGAGCAGCGGGGCTGCGGTTCTGTACCGAGCCACCACCTACGACGACGTGTTCACCCCGATCGAGACGAGTGGGACGCACAGCACGTCCGCCCAGATGTCGAGCCTGCCCTGGTCCGCGCAGTCGTTCTCCTTCGTGGCGTTCAACACGGTCGCGACCTTGGAGTTTCAGGATGCCACCGGCGGCAGCGCGACGTGTGGCGCGGCGCTCGACGACCTTCAGATCGTCCGTGCCTCGTTCTGCGCGGAGGCCGATGCGGACGGCGACGGCCTGACCTACGACGAGGAAGACCTCGACCGTGACGGCATCGTCGACGTCGGCGAGACCGATCCGAACGACGCGGACAGCGACGACGACGGCCTCGGCGATGAGGAGGAGCTCCTTGGGGCCGGTCCGCTCGCCCCGTTCGGGCCCACCGATCCCACCGACCCCGACACCGATGGCGATGGCGTCCAGGACGGCACCGAGGTGGGCGTGCAGTCCGGCATCGCCGGTACCGCCTTTGGCGTGTTCCGGTCCGACGCCGACCCGTCCACCACGACCGACCCGCGCGACGCCGACGATGACGACGACGGCCTGCTCGACGGCAACGAGGACACCAACGGGGACGGACGCCGCACCACCGGTGAGACCGATGCCGCCGCGTTCGATACCGACGCCGATGGCATCGGCGACGGCGTGGAGTCGGGCTTGATCGCGCCGCAGGGCACCGGCACCAGCCTGCTCGTGTTCCAAGTCGACGCCGACGCCGGCGCGACGCGGACGAACCCCACCCTCGCAGACACCGACGGCGGCGGCATCGCCGACGGCGTCGAGGACCGCAACCACAACGGCCGGCGCGACGGCTCCGAGACCGACCCGAACGTGCGGTCGGACGACGACACCGACCGCGATGGCGTGGTCGACGCCGATGAGGCCCCGCTCGGGACCTCGGCGACGGACGCCGACAGCGACGACGATGGCCTCTCCGACGGCGAGGAGCGCGCGGGCAGCGGGTCGCTCGCGGCCTACGGGTTCACCGACCCGACCAACCCCGACACCGACAACGATGGTCTTTGGGATGGCCAAGAAGCCGGGATCTCCGCAGGCTTCCCCGACACCAACAGCTCGTTGTTCCGGCCCGACACCCAGCCGGGCACCCGGACCAACCCCCGGGACGCGGACACCGACGACGACGGTCTCGCCGACGGCGCCGAGGATGTGGATCAGGACGGCCGGTTCGACGCGGGCGAGACGAACCCCAACGGGTTCGACACCGACGGCGACGGGATCAGCGACGGCGTGGAGTCTGGCGTGGCGGCCGGCATCCCCGATGCGTCCGACCCGGCCGTGTTCCAGCGTGACCTCGACCCGGCGACGGTGACCGATCCCTTGGACGTCGACACCGACGGCGGCGGCGTGAACGACGGCGTCGAGGACGTCGACCACGACGGCAAGGTCGACGTGAACGAGAGCGACCCCAACGACCCAACGGACGACGACACCGACGGCGACGGCCTGACGGACGCGAACGAGCTGGCCCTCGGGACGAGCCCGACGGACCCCGACAGCGACGACGACGGCGTGTTGGACGGTCCTGAGGTCGCCGCAGGTACCGATCCGCGCGACCCGGACACCGACAACGACGGTCGCACCGATGGCCAAGAGGCCGCGGACGGCTCGGACCCCCGGGATCCCGACACCGACAACGACGGCCTGAACGACGGTCAGGAGGCGACGCTCGGCACCAGCCCGGTGCTCGTCGACACCGATGGCGACGGGCTGACCGACCGTGAGGAGCTGCTGTACGGGTCGGATCCGTTGCTGCCAGACACCGACGGGGATGGTCTGGGTGACGCGGCGGAGATCGCGGCCGGTACGGACCCGACGCGCCCCGACACCGATGGGGATGGCGTCTCCGACCCGGATGAGGTGGCTGCGGGCACGAACCCCGGCGTCGCCGACGGGGACGCGGACGGGTTGCTCGATGGCGCCGAGGCGTCGTTGGGGACGAACCCGGCGGACCCCGACAGCGACGATGACGGCCTGCTCGACGGGGACGAGTTCGCCGGCGGCACCGACCCGCTCGATGCCGACAGCGACGACGACGGCCTGGTCGACCGCACCGAGGTGCAGGGGCTCGGCCCCCTCGCGGCGTTCGGCCCCACCGACCCCACCCGTGCCGACACCGACGGCGACGGCTTGCTCGACGGCACGGAGGTTGGGCGTACCGCCGCGACCACCAGCGCGACCGATCTCGCGGTGTTCGTGCCGGACGCGGACGCCTCGACGACGACGAACCCCAACGACGGGGACGTCGACGACGACGGTTTGCTGGACGGTGCCGAGGACGTCGATCACAACGGCCGCGTCGATGCCGGCGAGCCGAATCCCCGTGACGCCGACAGCGACGACGACCTGCTGCCGGACGGCCTGGAGGCGGGTCTGGGTCAGCCGCAGGGGCCCGACACAGGCGTGGGTGTGTTCCGCGCCGACCTCGACCCGTCGACGGTCACCGACCCGACGCGGGCGGACACCGACAACGGAGGCCTTGGCGACGGGGCCGAGGACATCAACGGGAACGGCCGTGTCGACACCGGCGAGACCGACCCGAACGACGACCGCGACGACATCTTCGCGCGCGATTCCGACGGCGACGGCCTGACCGATGGCTACGAGCTCGCGTTCGGCTCCGACCCCCTCGACAATGACAGCGACGACGATGGCCTCGGCGACGGCGTCGAGGTCGCTGGCGGCGGCCCGCTGCAGGGGGCGGTCACCGACCCACGGCTCGCGGACACCGACGGCGACGGCCTGAACGACGGCACCGAGGTCGGCGTGACGGACGGGGAGTCCGGCACGCTCGGCGGCGGCTTCGTTCCGGATGACGATCCCCTCACGCGCACCGATCCGCTCGATGCCGACACCGATGACGACGGCGCGTTCGACGGGTCGGAAGACATCGACCACGACGGGCGGTTCGAGTCGGGAGAGACGGACCCCAACGTGCCCGACACCGACGGCGACGGCCTGCTCGACGGCGTCGATCCCAACCCGGCCTCGGTCGACGGCGACGGTGACGGCCTCGCCGACGGGGACGAGCAGACCCTCGGCACCGATCCGCGGCTGGCGGACACGGATGACGACGGGCTGGTGGACGGGGACGAGGTCGCCGCCGGCTACGACGCGGTCGACGACGACAGCGACGACGACGGGCTGCTCGATGGCTCGGAAGACGTCGACGGGGACGGGGTCATCGCGGCGGGGGAATCGAACCCGCTCGATGGGGACTCGGACGCTGACGGCTTGCCGGACGGGTTGGAGGCGGGGCTGGAGGCGCCGGAGGGCGTCAACCCGCCAGAGGGTTTCGTCCCCGACGCGGACCCCGCGACCCGCACCGATCCGAACATCCCCGACAGCGACGCCGACGGCTTGCTCGACGGCCAGGAGGATGCCAACCGCAACGGTCAGGTCGACGCCGGCGAGACGGACCCGAACGTCGCCGACATGGACGGCGACGGCTTGCTCGACGGTGACGAGTTGGATGCAGGTTCGGATCCCTTCGATCCCGACTCCGACGGGGACGGCTTCGATGACGGCTTTGAGGTCGACGAGGGCACGGACCCCACGGAGATCATGCGCGTGCAGGGGGGCGGCGGCTGCAGCCAGACGCAGGGCGGCGCAGGCTTGCTTGCGGTCCTGTTCGCGGCGGCGGCGCGGCGTCGACGCGGCGTGCTCGCGGCGGCGATGGCGGCCGCGTCGGGCGCTGCGTTGGCCCAAGAGTCGCAGGTCGAGGCGCCGCGGTTGAACATCCAGTCGTTTCGGACGGTCGCGCAGCCGCGTGGCTACAGCCGCGTGCACAACGACCTTCAGGCCCGTGGCCGCTCCTTCGGTGCGATGGCGACGTTGACCTACGCGTACCGGCCGCTCGAGCTCGGGCTTCCGGCGGGGGGCAAGCGCTCCGCCGCGTTGATCGACACGATGGTCGGCGTCGACGTTGCGATGTTCGGCGCCGCGACCGATTGGCTGACGGTGGCCGCCTCGATGCCTGTGGGCAACTTCCTCTACACGTCGGACACCGGGCGCCGTTTCGCGTCGGAGCTCGGCTACCAAGAGAAGTCGGGGGGTGTCGGCGATCTACGGGTGGAGCTCGGGATCCAACCCTTGCGGCAGGACACGGGTTCCCCGCTCTCCCTCGCGATCGTGCCGCATGTCGTCGCGCCGACCGGCGATCGCAACCTGTTCCTGAGCACGGGTTCGGTCCACGCCGGCGGCACCGTGGTCATCGGTCGCCGTTGGGACTTCCTTCGTCTGAGCGGCGAAGCGGGCTACGACTGGCAAGCCACGTCGGCGCAGGTCGGCCAGGTCTATGCCGATGACGCGCTCCGCTGGGGGTTGGGTGTCGGGGTTCCCCTCCGCGGTGGCACGTGGGAGATTCAGGCGGAGTACGTCGGCGCCGCCACGGTCTCCGGGCCTGGCAAGCAGCTCCTCGGCGATGGGTTTGCCGGCAACCACCTCGCGTCGGACGTCCAGCTCGCGGCCCAGTACCGTTCGATGGACGCGCCGATCTGGGTCGGCTTCGGCCTTGGTCGCGGCCTGACCCACGGCTACGGCTCGCCCGCGATGCGAGGCTTTCTCCAGCTCGGCGGCGTGCTGGAGCCCAAGCCGGAGGACCCGACCGCTGGGCCGGCGTTGGACGTGTCGGACGACGATCGCGACGGCGTGCTCGGGGCCAATGACCAGTGCCCCGACCGTCGTGAAGACCGCAACGGGTTCCAGGACGAGGACGGTTGCCCGGACAACGACGAAGACTTCGACGGCATCGCCGACGACATCGACGCCTGCTCCCGGACGCCCGAGGACGTCGACCTGTTCCAGGACGGCGATGGCTGCCCTGAGCCCGACAACGACCAGGACGGCGTGCAGGACGTCGACGACGAGTGCCCGAAGGACCCGGAGGTCACCAACGGCCTGGACGACCTTGATGGTTGCCCCGACGACCCGTACGTCAGCCTCGATCGCGCCAAGGGCGTCCTCGCGCTCAAGGAATCGATCTACTTCGAGGGAACGACCGCCCAAGTTCGCGCCAGCAGCCAGCCGGTCCTCAAGGGCATCGCGTCGATGCTCGGCGCCTACCCGGGCGTTCGCGTCCTCGAGGTCGAGGTCCACGTCGACCCGAAGGGCGACACCGCAGGCGAGCAAGCGCTGACCCAAGCGCGCGCGGAAGCGGTCGTGGCCGCGCTCGTGGCGCTCGGCGTGGCGCCCGATCGGCTCGTCGCGAAGGGCCTGGGCGGCGCGGAGCCGCTGTTCGCGAACCCGACCACCGACCTTGAGCGGGCGCGCAACCGGCGTGTCGTCCTCAAGGTGGCGCGGTTCGAGGAGTGACGGCCGCTGGCGAACCTCCCGCGCCACTCGCGCCGGGCGCCTCGTTGGCGGACGCGCAACGCTACCTCGACGACCTCGAGCGCCACATGGGCTGGCGCGAGGTCGATCTGGTGACGACCTGCTTTCTCCTTGGAGAAGAGGTCGGCGAGCTGTTCAAGGCCGTGCGGCGCTACGAGCAGCTCGGCGTGGAGGTCGGTACGGCCGATGCGCCCCGGGACGCGCTGCGGGCCGAGCTCGCGGATGAGGTCGCCGATGTTCTCAACTTCGTGCTCGCGGTCGCCAACCGGGCCGAGATCGACGTGACGGCGGCGTTCCGTGACAAGAACGCTCGGAACT
>JBJONI010000239.1:0-27508 GCA_046051915.1 Pseudomonadota bacterium | reverse complement strand
TGACCGGTCGCGTCGCCCTCATCCTTCTCGCCGCCGTGTGGACCGCCTGCACCCCGTCCGAACCACCGCCGGTGGGGAGCGAGACGGGCGCCCCGCCCGTCGACATCCATGAGTCCGGCGTCGACACCCCGGTCGATAGCCCGACCGAGACGGACGTACCCAGCGACACGCCCGTCGATACGCCGATCGACACGCCCGTCGACACGCCCGTCGATACGCCGATCGACACGCCCGCCGACACGCCTGTCGATACGCCGATCGACACGCCCGCCGACACGCCCACCGACACGCCCGCCGACACGCCCGCCGACACGCCCATCGACACGCCCATCGACACACCGATCGACACGCCTGTCGATACGCCGATCGACACGCCCGTCGACACACCGATCGACACGCCCATCGACACGCCCGTCGACACACCGATCGACACGCCCGTCGACACCGCGGTTGCGCCCGATACGACCGACACCGCAGCGTCCACCGGCAGCGACAGCGGCGCCACCGGTGGCAGCGACACGTACGACAGCGCGTGGGACACAGGGGGCGCACGCGCCGACACCGCGGACACCGCCGACACCGCGGAGACGGACCCCACGAGCATCGGGCCGACCGATACCGCCGACACGGCGGATACGGCCAGCATGGAGACGGGCAGCGCCGTCCTGCTCGACACGGCGGATACGGCCGACACGACGGATACGGCCGACACGACGGATACGGCCGACACCGCTGCCGTCGACACCTTCTCGGTGGGTCACGACACGGCGCCTCCCCCGCCTCCGCCGCCTCCGCCGCCAGCACCGCTGAGCGTCGTGGTCGACGGGAACCTCAACGACTGGGACGCGGCCTGGACGCTCCCCGGGTCGGGGGGCCAACACGCGATCACCTGGGACGCCACGCGGATCTGCGTGGCGGTGCGACACCCGGACGTGCAGACCGGCGGCAACCGCCACTGGACCACGTTCGTGCTCGGCGATGTCGATCTTGGAACGTCGAACCTGCTCCCGTTCGGGACCCAAGCTCCCGCCGTTGCGTTCCCGGTTCGTCACCAGCTCAGCCGCAAAGCCGATGGCAGCTACGCGATGCTGCGCGCGTGGACCGGCAGCAACTGGACCGTCACGGCCCCGCCGCCCGCCACGTTCGCAGAAGCCGGACAACAACTCGAGGCGTGCTTCCTGCGGTCCGCCCTCCCGCTCACCACGCTGACGCCCCGCTACGCGGCGTGGATGGTCTTCGAGGGGGCTGGCTTCGAATCGTCCTACCTGCCCACGCCCGAAACCGCGTTTGCGAACGGCGCGTACGACCCCGACGTGACCACGGGCTGGCAACTACACCTCGACATCGACCCCGCCCACCCGCTCGCCCGCAGCGTCTCGCCCTGACGCGACGGCAGCAAGGGCGGCGACCTCGGCAGCGGTCAGCCGACGGGCCAGCCCCGGCCGAAGGTCGCCGAGCCGCAGCGGGCCGAACGCGACCCGAATCAGGGTCTCGACGGGGTGGCCTTCGTGTTCGAAACGCCGGCGGATTTGGCGATTTTTGCCTTCGGTCAGCGTGACCTCCCACCAAGACCCCCGCGACGTCTCTTCCAAGGGCGCCAACCCAAGCGGACCGAGCGCGAGACCCTCTTGGTGAAGCGTGGTGGTCCGCAGGCGGAGCATTGCCCGTTCACTTGGCCGCCCACGCACCTTGACCCGGTAGACCTTCGTGACGTGCGTTTCGGGCGCCGTGAGCGAGGCGGCGAGTCCATGGTCTTGCGTAAGGAGCAGCAACCCCTGACTGTCGCGATCGAGCCGCCCCACCGGCGCGAGGCCCGCAGCCGGCGGCACCAGGGTCATGACCGTTGGCCGACCCTCGGGATCGTGGGTCGTCGTGACGCAGCCCCGGGGCTTGTGCAACATCCACCACTGCGGCGGCGCCGAGGCGGGGCCCACGCGGGCCCCGTCCACCTCGACGCGGGCCCCTTCAAGGACCCACGCGGTGACATCCCGGACGACGCGACCGTCGACCCGCACCCGTCCTGCGGCCACCCACGCCTCCGCCTCACGGCGAGACGCCACGTTCCACGCGCTCAGCCAGCGTGGCAACATCCTCCGCTCCGCCATCGCGCCCCCGCAGGCCCGTGGCTATCCGCGCGCCGACGCCCCCGACAGCCCGTCAAGCACGATGCGCCGGACCGCCGCCACGGCCCCGGCGCGCCCGAGGGGCACCTCGTTTCGGGCCGCGACCTCCACCGCCGCGTCACAGGCCGCGACCACCACCGAAGCGACGAGCGCGGCATGCTCCACCCCGCCCACCTCGGCGAGCGCGCCGCGGAGCGCCTCCATCAACGCCATGCGGGACCCCTCGAGCCGGTCTTGGCAGGCCTCGGGGAGGCGAGAGCGCTGGAGCAGCACCGCGCGGGGGAGGCGCTCGGCGTGCGCCGCGGCGACCTCGACCAAGCGCGTGATGACCGCCGCGACGTCTCCGCCACGACGGGACTCGGTCGCGATCGCGACATCGGTCGCTGCACAAGCGCGCTCGACGAGCGCGACCACGACGTCTTCCTTGCTCGGAAAATACTTATAAAGCGTCGACTTCGACATATGGAGCGAGCGCGCGAGCGCGTCCACCGTCAGGTCTCCATACGCGCCGCCGTCAAGGATGGCGTGTGCCCCCTCGAGAATCAGCGGCCGGCTCATGCGTCGACGTTCAACAAGCGTCACGGTTCGCAACCTCCGTCCGGCATGGGTATCGGATCCCCAGGCGACTTCTGCAGGCTTTTTTCGTGTTAGGTCCGCTTGCGCCTCGAAAATTCGGGAACTCGATTCCAGAGTCCCAGACCGCATCAAGGGAGAAGCCTGTGATTACGGTACCGTCTCTGCTCGTTCTCGCCGCCGTCGAGGAGGAGTTCGGAGCACTTCCGGGAGTTGCCGTCGGCATCGGCGCGGTGCGCGCGGCGCGCGGTGCAGCGTTGGCCCTGACACAATGTCGCAGCGAGGCCGTCCTCATTCTGGGAACCGTCGGAGCTTACCCAGGTTCAGGCCTCGCCATCGGCGATATCGTCACCGGCTGCCAAATCCACCTTTTGGATGGTGCCTCCGCCCTTGGTTTGGCGTACGCGCCACAGCCGCCCGCGCCGTTGCAGTGCGACCAACGGCTGCAAAACGCCACCGGCCTGCGTGCGGTGGACGTCGTCACGACCGGTGCGATCACCACCGACCCCACGCTCGCCCGCGTACTCGGTACCCACGGCGGGGTCGAACACCTCGAGGCATGGTCGATCGCGCACGCCGCCGCCGAGGCCGGCGTCCCGTTCGCGGCGATTTTCGGCGTGACCAACGAGGTCGGGCCCGACGCGCACACCCAATGGCGCGCCCACCGTGCCGCCGTCGAGGCCGGCATCGTGCAGGCGGCGAGCGCGCTGCTGCTCGGATACGCGCCCGCATGACGTGGACCGATCAACGCTTCGTCGCGCTCGACACCGAAACGACGGGCCTCGACCCTTGGTCGGGCGATCGCGTGATCGAGGTGGGTCTCGTCACCTATGCGCTCGACGCCTCCGGGGGGATCACGCGAAGTGAGACCGACAGTTGGCTGCTCGACCCGGGCATCCCGCTGCCCCGCATGACGGTTCAGATCACCGGCATTCGCGACGAGCAGGTTGCAGGCCAACCGCCCTTTGAGGCGGTCGCGGACCGCATCTACGCGCGCCTGAGTGGGGCGATCTGGGTCGCGCACAACCTGCCGTTCGACACGGCGTTCCTCGAGGCCGAGTTCGGACGCTTGGGCCGCACACGGCCAGCACCCCTCGCGCGCATCGACACGGTCGACGTGAGCCGACGCTTCTCTCCGGACGCGCGGACGCATCGGCTCGGCGACGTCGCCGCCCGCTTGGGTGTTCCGCTCGTCGAGGCCCATCGCGCAGCCAACGACGCCGCAGCCTGCGCCCTCGCGCTGTTCGAGATGATGCGACGCGACCGCGTGGTCAACGACCTCGACACGCTGTGCCGGTGGGCAGGCGGCGTGGGGCCGATCCCCACCGGGCCCGGCGAGGCCTTCGCACAGGACCACGACGGCCACGCGCGGTTCGTCGACGGCGCCTACGCGGGCCAACGCGCCGAAGCCCATCCGTTGCACCTCGCGTGGCTCTGCGGAGCGCGGGTGCGGGCCAACGGGGCGTGGGCTTGGCGGTACGGCGAGCGCTCGCGAACCTGGGCCCGCAGCGTCCTCGACGTCACGACGACCG
Organism: Pseudomonadota bacterium; assembly: GCA_046051915.1. Classification (GTDB taxonomy): domain Bacteria; phylum Myxococcota_A; class UBA796; order UBA796; genus JBEIFN01. The sequence goes on along the minus strand of JBJONI010000239.1, from coordinate 23,280 downwards.
GTCGCATGCCGAGCCACGGCAAGGCGACCCGGTCCAACGAGTGGGGGCTCGACAGCTGCGTCTCGCCCGACGACACCGCACAACTCACGCGAACCGCTGAAGCGCCCGCCGCCAAGCCCGCAGCCCAAGTCGCCCCCACCACCCCGAACCCCGAGCCAGCCGCGGACGTCGGGGGCCTGTTCGCCAAGCGGGCGTCGGACGCACCGTGCTGACCGGCCCGCTGCTGCGGGCCCGACGCCAAGGCGATGTCCTCGAACCCGGGTGGATCGTTCCAACACGCCGGGATCTTCTGGAGGTCGCGGAGGCGCTGATCGCCGTCTGTGTCGACGCCGCAGCCCGGCAGGAACGACGCGGGGTGCTGGAGGAGACCCTCGGCGAGGTCGGCGCCGACCACCGCGCCCGCAAAGTTGTCGACGGGTTGCGCAAGCTGCTGCTCGACCGATGCTCGTTCTGCCAAACGAGCGACGTCGACCCCGCCGCGCTCCGGGCCGCCGTGTTCGCCGCCGCCGCCGCCGGCCCGCCGCTCGCCCTCCCGGGGGACGCACTCGGCCGCGCCACGGCGACCGACGTCCTCGCACGCGTCGGCCCCGCGTTTGGGCTCGACGCGGCCGGTGCTGCCGAGGCCCTGTATGCCGACCTGGACGAGCAAGACCGCTTGACGGGCCTCGAGGCGATCACGCCCAAGGGCCTACTCGAACGCTACAACCTCAGTTTGGCACAAGGCTTGATCCTCAAGGCGCAGGAGGTCCGGCTTCGACTCCACCAGCCGTCGGTGGCGCGCGCCCGGCAGCTGTTGCGGGCGGTGCGGTTCTGTCGCTTGATGGCGACTGCGCGTCGCGAGGGCCCGGACCTTGTGTTGGAGATCGACGGACCCGCCTCCATCCTCGGCCCCTCGACCCGGTACGGTCTGGCGCTCGCCCAACTGTTGCCCGCCGTCACCCGACAGCCGGGAGCATGGCGCCTCGACGCCGCGATCGCGCTCGACCGGCTCCGCCCGCCCGCCCGCCTCTGCCTCACCCACGACCTCGGCCTGGTGAGCCCCACCCCCGACACAGGGGTCTGGCAGACGCCTGAGCAAAAGGCGTTGCTCGACCGACTCGCCAGCCAACCGATCCCCGGCTGGCGCGTCGCGGAGGAGACGGCCGCGCTCACGCTCGCCAACGGCTTCGTCGTCCTGCCCGACGTCACGTTCGTCCGCGACGACGGCGCGACCGCTCACCTGGAGCTCATCGGATTTTGGCGTCGCGCTTGGGCCGAGCGCCACCTCGCGACGATCCTCGCCCACCGCGAAGCGAACCTCGCCATCGCGCTCTCGACCAAGCTCGCCGTCGCCGACGCGTCGCTCGAGGACCACCCAGCCGTGCTGCGCTACGCGTCGGTGTTGCCGATCAAGGCCGTTGCGGCTTGGCTCGCGAGCCAACCCGAGCGCACCGACGCGGCCGGATCCGGGCACGAAGGCGCCGCGCCGACCGATCCGCCCTAGGACGTCTCCGTGCGACCGGGGTTGGCCCGGGCTAGATGGCCTCGTTGCAGGTGCCCCATGTCGTCCGACGTCCCGCCCGATGCCTCCGCGCCCACGCCGCCCCCACACGCGGGGGACCCGACCGTCGTGACCCCACCCCCTGCCGCCCCGGCGCCCACCGCGCAGACCGGCGATCGGTCCGCGACCCTGGTGATCGCCCTCACCCTCGCGGCTGCCGTCGCGCTGCAATGGCTCCTGCAGTGGGGGCCCGTGTTCACGTGGACCAACGGGGCCATCTCCGATGTCCGAGGGGCCCTGTGGGAGTGGTACATCGAGGACGCGGCGATCTCGTTCGCCTACGCCCGCAATTGGGCGAATGGCGACGGTCTGGTCGCGTTCGTCGGCGGCGAGCGCATCGAGGGCTACTCGAACCCGACGTGGGTCGCGTTGATGGCCATCGGCTACACGCTCGGCGTCGACGGGTTCGTGTCGAGCAAGTGGATGGCCCTCGGGTTCTCGGCGGCCACGTTGGTGCTCACCTGGCGCATCGCGGTCGAGGCGATCCGCAAGCCCGGCCACCACCCCGCCATCCTCGCCGCGCCGTTGTTCCTCGCCGTGTTTCCGCAGTACGCGATCTGGAACGCTTCGGGCCTCGAGAACAGCATCTTCTCGTTCTTCCTCGCCGGCGGCGTCTGGCGAACGCTGGTGGAGGCACGCACCGGCGGCTTGCCGTGGGCCAGCCTGTGGTTCCTCGGCCTCGCCACCAGCCGTCCCGAAGGCATCCTGTACGGTGCTTGGGCGGGCTTCCTCGCGATGACCGCCAGCCTCGTGGCGGGGCGCGGCGTCCGACGTACGGCGCAATGGCTCGGGCTGTTCTTCGTACCGTTCTTGGGCTACCACGCGATCCGGTACAACTACTTCGCTTGGATCTTCCCAAACACCTACTACGCCAAGCTCGCCGATAAGGATGCCAAGCCGCTCGTGTGGGACTCGGCGGGATGGAAGTACATCCGCAAGTGGGCCGCAGGCGACTTCACCGCGACCGGCAAAGAGGGCACGGGCATCGGCTGGTTCCTGCCGGTGTTCCTCTCGGGCCTGTTCGGGCTCCGCGGCAAGAACACCCTCGCGGTGGTCGGCGCAAGCCTCCTCGCCGCCGTGTTCTTCCTGTTGCCTACGAGCGACCCCGTCGCCGCCCTGCCGTTCTGGCCGCGCGACATCAAAGCACCCGAGTGGTGGCAGACCACCCGCATCCTCGGCATCTTCGCCCTGTGCGTCACGCTGCCGCTGACCACGGTGCGACGTGAGGGATGGCTCGCCCGGCTGCTGTTGTGGGGCTTGGCCTTGGTCCCCTTCGCGTTCACCCTGCAGTCCGGCGGCGACTGGATGCGCGGCTACCGCTGGATGAGCTTTCTCTCCGTGCCGATCGCGGTGCTGTTCGCGATGGGCCTCGACGCGATCGCCGAGGCCGCGGACCGCGCCGTGGCGTCGTGGAGTCCACGCGCGCCAACCGCCCCGGGCGCTTGGGGCCAAGCGGCTTGGAGCGTCGGACCTCTGGTCCTGCTCGCGCTGCTGCCGTCGTTCTACTTCCAGCTCGAGTGGTTCTTCGGCAAGCGGGAGACCGGACCGGCGTCGGTCCGAAAGCGCGCCGACTACACCGCGTCGATCATCAGCAAGTTGTTCCTCGACGACCGGCAGATCAAGAACCTCGACGTCGACATGGGTGCGCACATGTACTGGTCGCCGCACCTGATGCTCGACATGGCTGGGCTCGTCGACGTCCCGATGGCGCACCACGACTACAGCCAGCGAACGATGACGAAGCAGTACGTGTTCGACGAACACAAGCCCGAGATCGCGCACGTCCACGGTGGATGGGCCAACAGCAGCAAGATCCCGACGTTCGCCGAGTGGAAGGCGAGGTACTTCGAGATCCCGCCCTTCGAAGCCTCCGCCACCACCTACCACATGGGGACCCACATCCGGCGCGACCTCGTGATGGCACCGTCTTGGGAGGGCGGCGAGACCCGAAGCGTGGACTACGAGGACGGTCTGCGCCTCGTCGGCTGGCGGATCCCGAGCCCCGAAGTCACCGCCGGTCGCGCGTTCTACCTCGAAGTCGGCGTCCGCTACGACAACGCCACCGCGCGGCAAGACTTCCGGATGCTCGGCTTTCTCTCCGATGCCAACGGGCATCTGCAGGTCTTTGACCTCCCCCCGGCCTACGATTGGCTGCCGGCGAGCGAGTGGAAGCCCGAAGAGGTCTTCGTCGGCAAGTTCCCCGTCCAACTGACCGGCGCGCTCCCCGAAGGGGTCTACGACATCGGCTTTGTCTTCCTCAAGCCCGACGGCACCGCCTACCAGCCGGCTCCCGCCGCTGCGTCGGAGGACCGCGTCCTGACCGGCACGGCCGGGGTCGCGCCGCGCCTGCTGTCCGGTGAGGTCCGCTTCCCCGCGGCCCTCACGCTCGGCGGCGACGGGACGAGCGAGCGCGAGTCGGGCCGCGACGTGGAGCGCGCCCGCGCCCTCGCGGCCGAGGCAAAGTGCCCCGAAGCGCTCGCTGCGTGGATGGACGCGCGCCTGCACCAGCCGAAGAACACGGCATGGACGACCACGACGCGCACCGAGCTGGCGCCAGCGTTCGCCGCTTGCTGGCTCAACCGCGGCGAAGAGGCCGCCGACGACGAGGCCGCCGCGCGCCACATCGAGGCCGCCCGCTTCTGGCAACCGCGCGCGCCGGAGGTGTGGAAGGCGGCCGACGAGGTCGGACCGCTGCTGATGTCGCGTGCCGACGCCGCCCGTGACGCGTCCGACTGGGCGACAGCGTACCGCCTGTACACCGCCGCGCTCGCGGCCAAGCCCACGCTGTCGTGGGCGCGTCGGTACGCCGAGGACGCGCGAGACCACGTGCTCGGCCTCGACGCCGAGAGCGTCGCGCGCAAGGCCGAGGCGGACGCCGCCCGCGCCGCGAGCAAAGAGGACGCCCCGGCGCGCACGCCAGGCGTCAAGCCCGCCCCTGCCTCGCCGCCTGCCCCCAGCACGACGGACCCGTGATGCGCGCCGCACCGCTCGCCGGCCTGCTTGTGCTCGGCCTCCTCGGCCTCACCGCCGCGGTGGCGGACCTGCCGGATCCGCGGGGTTGGACGACGGCCCGGCCCGCGCGAGGTGCCGCGCACTGGATGGGCGGTGACGACGAGGACGCCCCGAAGATCAAGCTCCCCGGCGCGTGGGCCCACCGGCTGCAACGACAGACCTTGATCGTCTACCTCTCGCCGACCTGCCCCCACTGCCGCAACGCTGCGCCGGAGTTCGCCGGTTTGCGCGCCGCCATCGGCGACGACGCCGACGTGTGGATCGTCGCATCCGGCCGCTCCGACCCCGCGGCGGTCGAAGCGTTTCGCGTCGCTTACGGCTTTCTCGACCCCATCTTGCTCGACGCGGACGGTGCCTTGGGCGACGTGCTGCAGATCACGGGCACCCCGAGCGCCGCGCTGCTTGTCCCCGAAGGCGGCAAGGCGCGCCTGATCGAGGGCTGGTACCCATGGCCGCCTGGCGCCACCGTCGCGGTGCGAGAGCGGGTCGCCACGCGCCCGTTCGCGATCTTCGAACCCGGCGTCTACCTCGGCAACGCGGCCTGCGCGCCGTGTCACATCGACGAGCAACGCAGCTGGCTGCTCACCCACCACGCCGTCGCCTACCCTCGCCTCGGTCCCGCCCCGCTCGACGGCGATCCCAGCTGCCTGCCCTGTCACGTGACCGGCGCCGGCGCGCGCACGGGGTGGTCGGGCGACGCACGTCCCGACCTGCGCAACGTCGGCTGCGAGGCGTGTCATGGCCCCGGAGGCCCCCATGCGGGGACGTGCACGGATCCCGCGTCGACGTGCAAAGCCTGCCACGACCCCGATCATGCGGCCGGCTTCGCCTACGATCGGGCCCTTCCCGCGATCGACCACTACCAAAGCACCACGTTGACCGACGGGGCGTGGCGCGACGCGCGCATCGCGATGCTCGAAGGCGAGGTCGGTCAACCGCTGCTCGCGTTCAACGGTCCCAACGTGCCGTCCACCACCTGCGCGACCTGCCACGCCGACGCCGCCAACAACGGCCACGCCGACGCACACGCCCGCGCGATGGGCAGCCTGTCCGCGAAGAACAAGGACGCGGACCCGGCCTGCGTCCGTTGCCACGCGACGCCCGTGACGGCGGGTCCCGGGGAGCGCACGCTCGACGACTACCGGCGCGAGGAGGGGGTGGGTTGCACCGCCTGCCACGGCCCTGGCACCGAGCACGTCGCCGAACCGCGCAAGGACAACATCGTGGGCCTCGGTGACACCTGCCCCGTGTGCGTCGTCGACGCGTTGTGCACGAGCTGCCATACGCCCGCGTGGGACCCGATGTGGTCGCTCGACACGCGGCTTCCGTCGCTTCACGGCGCCAGCGACAAGCCACAGTCCGCGCCCTGAACCCTGAGCGAACGAGGCACGTGCGCCGCCGCCTCTTCGCCCAGATCGACATCCCCCACCCACAGGCCGGCAAGTTCGGTCGGCCCGGTGGGCTGCGCACCGAGGGCCGCATCGGCGACGTCGCGGGCATCGACGCCCGGCCCCCAAGGCCAGCCGCCCCCGATCTCGATCACGAACCGGGTGGCGCTGCCGTCGGCCGCGGCCAGGGCGGCGCCCGCGCACACCACATCCGACGTCGCCAGCCCCGACCATCGCAGCGCGACCTCGTCGACGTCGGGGCAGGTGAGGGTGCCTTGCACCGCGACCTCGGTCACGCCGAGCGCGACGCGGGCATACCGCGCCCCAGCGGTCGACTGCGTCGGGCCGTAGTCGAGGGCGGCGTTGGGGAACGCCACCGCGAACGACGGCCACCGCAACGTCGAACCGGTACGTGAGGTGGGCTCCGCCACCGGCGCCAGGCCCCAAGATGCGGAGAGCATCGTCCAAACACACCCTTGGCCGTCCTCTTCCGCGACGACCCCAGCGGGCGCCACCGCCCATCCCACCTCGGCCTCGCCGCAAGCCGCCAAGGCCACGACGACCACCGCGCCGCGCGAGCCTAGAACCATGCGCTCACCCCCAACGTCCAGACCCCCGCCGGCGCCGTCACGACGTGCCGAAGATCACCGGCGTCCGCATCGCCCGGGGCCCAAGCCGACGTGAGCCAGGGCTCGGCGTCGGGTCGCACGGGGCCCACGTCCCACAGCCCGGTCGAGAAGGTCCAGCGCTTCCACGTGACGCTCGCGGACAGGTCGAGGCCGGGAGACACCTGACCGAGGCGCCCATCGGGCATCGGACGTGGCCCGACGACCAGCGCGCGCGCCCCCACGGTGAGGTCGACCGGGCCCACCGGTTGCGAGGTCGCACGGACCGCAAGGGCACCGGTCGCGATCGGCACCCACGGCAGCCTCGCCCCCGTGTCCAAACGGCGCGCGTCGACCCCGCTCCCCTCGATGCCCACCGCCAGGCCCGGCCGAAGCGTGACGGCGAGGCTGCCCCAGCCTCCAACGCGCCGCGTCGAGGCCGCGAACAAGAAGCGGTCGCGCCACACGTCGCGGATCACGTCCTCCGGCGCGAACACCGCGTAGCCGTCCAAGCCGAGCCGGAGCCGCGGGCCCAACTGCGCGTCCGCGTCGACCCGGACGACGTCCGCGACCAAAGGCCGCACCAGCCCGGCCGGAAGCTCGTCGCGCCCATCGAGCGCGCGCGCGACCCGTGCCCAGCCCGCGTGGAAGCGACCGTCCAAGCCGATGCGTGCGCCGACACGCGCGGTCGGCAGCACCGCCCAGCTGACGCTACGCGCCGCGTCCTGAACGTCGATGCCCGCGTCACGCGCGCGCAGATCCGTCTCCTCCACGCGCGCGCCGGCCATCACCCAAGCTCGGCCCGCCACGCGCAGCGTCGCACGCGTCCAAGCCGCCACGGTCGCGTGCTGGACGATGCGACGCACCGTGTCCCCCGCGGGCGCGAGCTCGAGGTCGACCGGGGTCCATCGCTGGTTGAGCTGGGTCGTCCGCAGGTCGAGGCCGCCTTCGACCGTCGTCGTGTCGCCGAGCAGCGACCAGCCCCCCGTCATCCGCGCGCGGAGCCCGACGTCGAGCGCCGTCTCGGCGCGTGCCTGGCCGTCGCCTCGAACGGGATCGAAGAGGAACCCTGTGAGGTTGACGCGCTGTGCCCCGTCGTGAGCGCCAAACCACGTATCCAGTCGCAGCCCGCCGCCGTCCCAAGCCCGCACCAGCCGCCCGACCACACGGGCGCTCCGCGCGCGCGCATCGCCGTCCCAAGCGCGGTACCGACCGATGCCGCGGACCGTGTCGTCGGCGATGTCCTCGGGCCGCAACGGCGTGGGGACGTCCCACCCCCCGTCATGCAGGAAGACCATCGCGCCGGCCTCGATCGGACCGGCGCGGCCCGCCACGCCGCCCGACACACGCAGATGGCGAAAACTCCGGTAGCCAGCGACCCCTTCGCCACCCTCCAACTCGGCGGCGACGAAGGTGCGGCGATCCCACCCCTGCGGCCGCCACCGGACCTGCGCCGACCCGCTGCCATCCGTCCCCGTCTGCAGGCCGGCGAACACGCCCGTGCGGGTCATGCCGACGCCGAGCAACACCGCGCCGGCACGACCGTCCGCCGGCCGGTCCGGCGCCACCCCGTCTGGGCACAGCACCACGTCCGTCAACAGACCCCGTGGAACGAACGATAGGTCCGCGCTCCCCGGCCCGAGCGCACTCGACGGCAGGTTGACCGGGATCCCATCGAGCACGACCGCAAGGTCCTCACCAAAGCCAACGTCAAACCCAGCGAAAGTCAGGTTTGGCGCCCCGCCTCGACCCCAGCGGTGACCGACCGTCGCCCCCGGCAGGCTGTGGAGGAGCTGATCGGCATCGCGGGCGGGCAACGTCGGCAGGCCGCCCCCGTCCAGCCGGACCTCGCACCCCGGCGGCGCGTCGGGACCGGCAGCCACGACGAACTCGTCCGAGGCGGCACGGGCCGGCACCCCCGCGGCGACCAGGCCCACGAGGACGACACCCACCGGGCCACGTCCGACGCGGTGTGCCACGTCACCCCCCGGTCGCAGGCATAGCGCGCCGGATCCAGCGCGGCACAGGCACGCGGGGCGCGTTACCCGAGCCGCTCGGAGTCGCCTTGTCCGTCCACCCCGCCGCTGCCGCAAAGACCCTGCGCGCTGCCCCCCGGCTGCGCTGGTCCGACGTCGGTGTCGCCGCCATGGTGGCCGAGATCCCCACCGAGACATGGACGACGGCGGCGATTGAAGACGCCATCCGACCGCTGTACCGGACGCTTGGTTTCAAACCCGGATGGGTCGAGACCGTCACCGGCATCCAGAGCCGACGGATGTGGCCCACCGGCCAACGGTTCCTCGATGGGGCGGTGCAGGCCGGCGCGCGTGCCCTTCGCGAGGCGGGCCTCACGGCCGCCGACGTCGGGCTCGTCGTCTCGTGCTCGGTCTACCGTGACCGCCTCGAGCCCGGGCTGGCGTGCGAGGTCGCCCACGCGCTGGGGATCCCTGGGACGGCCGGGAACCACGACGTCGCCAACGCATGCCTCGGTTTTCTGACGGGCATGGTCCAAGCGGCCAACATGATCGCCCTCGGCCAGATCGACGTCGCGCTGGTCGTCACGGCCGAGGACGCGCGGCCCGTCCTCGAGGCCACACTGCGGACGCTGACCGCCCCCTCGGCCGACATCCACGCCTTTAAGGCCAATTTAGCGACACTCACCCTCGGGAGCGCCGCGGCGGCCGCGGTGCTCGTCCGCCGGCCGCCGGAGAGCGCGGGCCCGCGCCTGCTCGGCGGCGCCACCCGGAGCGCGACGTGGCACTTTGGCCTGTGCGTGGGTTCGGCCGAAGGCATGCAAACCGACTCGGTCGCGCTGCTGCGGGAGGGTGTCTCCCTCGCGCGCGACACGTGGGCCGACACCCAGGCGGCGCTCGGATGGACCCCGGCCACCCCCGGCGTGGTCGCGCTCCATCAGGTCGGCCGAGCGCACCACGAGGCGATCGTGCGCGCGCTCGACGTGGCCCCCGAACGCGCCCCGGCGACCTACCCTTGGCTCGGCAACATCGGCTCCGCCGCCGTACCCGTCGCGGCAGCGCTCGCGCGGGCGGAGGGCAAGGCGCCTCGCGGCACGCCGATCGGCCTGCTCGGCATCGGCTCCGGCCTCAACTGCTTGATGCTGGGGATGACCGCATGACCGGCTCGGCCTTCGCTGCCCTCCCCGACGACATCGCAGCCGTCCATCCGTGGCCGGTGGCGCGGTTCGCCGCTCCCCATGGGGAGTTGGCCGTGCTCGACGTCGGTCCCCGGGACGCCCCCGTCCTGCTCGCGCTGCACGGAAACCCGACGTGGAGCTTTTACTGGCGCGCGCTGATCGCTGCCTTCTCCGACCGCTACCGGGTGATCGTTCCCGACCACCTCGGCGCGGGCCGGTCGAGCAAACCCCAAGACGCGGCCTACCGGCTGCACCAGCACGTCGACAACGTCGTGGCGTTGATCGAGGCCTACCACCTGTCCGACATCACGCTCATCGTCCATGACTGGGGTGGGGCGATCGGCATGGGGGCGGCGACACGGCTGCCAGCACGCTTTTCGCGGTTCGTGATCACCAACACCGCCGCGTTCCGCAGCCTGCGGATCCCCCCGTCGATCGCGCTGTGCAAGGTCCCCGGCTTCGGCGCGCTGGCGGTGCGAGGCGCCAACGCCTTCGCCGGGATCGCCACCGTCCGTGCGACGGCCAAGGGACTGAGCGACATCGCACGACGCGGGCTGTTGTGGCCCTACCAGTCGTGGCACGACCGCATCGTGACCTTGCGGTTCGTCCAAGACATCCCGCTCGGGGCTTGGCATCCGTCCTACGCCGAGCTCAGCCGCATCGATGACGGCCTGGCCGGTCTCGCCGACCGACCGATGCTGATCTTGTGGGGCGACGCGGACTTCTGCTTCTCCCCGGCGTTCCGCGCCGAGTGGAGCCAGCGCTTCCCCGCAGCGACGGTGCACGCGTGGTCCGACGTCGGCCACTACGTGATGGAGGATGCACCCGACCGCGTGGTCGCCGCGATCGCCGCGTTCCTCGGGCCCAGCGCGTGAGCCTCACCCTGCATGGCGCCACCTGGGACCGCGCCTGCACCGAGCTCGCGGCGCAGTGCCCGGTGATGGCGCGCCTGATCGCGGACGGGCCCGGCGAGCGCCTGACCTCGCATGGCGAGGCCTATGTCACCCTGGCGCGCAGCATCGTCGGACAGCAGATCTCGGTCAAGGCGGCGGCGACGATCTGGGGACGCTTTGAGGCCGCCGTCGGGGAGATGACGCCCGCTTCCGTGCTCGCCGCCCCGGAAGAGACGCTGCGCGGCGCCGGCCTGTCGGCGTCTAAGGTCCGCTACCTGCGTGCGCTCTCGGCGTACGCCGACGCGGGTCACCTCGACGTGGCCGCGCTCGCGTCGATGGACGACGAGGGCATCGTCCGCAACCTCGTCGCGTTGCCGGGCATCGGGCGCTGGACAGCGGAGATGTTCCTGATCTTCCACCTGCTCCGCGCCGACGTGTTCCCACTGGGGGACATCGGGCTGCTCGCGGCGGTTCGCCAGCACCTGACCGATCTCCCCGAGGGCACCAAGCTGACCCCCAAGCAAGCCGATGCGATCGGCGAGCGCTGGAAACCGTGGCGAACGGTCGCGACCTGGTGGCTGTGGCGCAGCCTCGACCCTCTGCCGGTCGCGTACTGATGCGCGCGCTCGTCACCGGAGGCGGGGGGTTCCTCGGCGGCGCACTCGTCGCGGCGCTGCGCGGACGCGGCGACGAGGTGATCGCGGTCGGACGACGGACGTACGCAGCCGCGACCGCGCTCGGCGCGCGCTGCGTCGTCTCGGACCTGACGCACGACGATCCGGGCCTCACCGAAGCGATGGCCGGCGTCGACGTTGTGTTTCACACCGCAGCGCTCCCCCCCCCGGATGGGCGCTGGGCCGACTACGTCGCCGCCAACGTCGACGGGACGCGGCGCACCCTACGGGCGGCCGAAGCGGCCGGCGTACCCGTCTTCGTGCACACCAGCACCCCGAGCGTGGCGTTCGACGGTCGCCCACAACATCGGGTGACGGCGCAACAGGCGCCGATCCCCCTTCGCCACCTGTCGGCCTACGCCGCCACCAAGGCACGCGCCGAGCACCTCGCGCTCACCGCCCACCGCCCGGGATTCGCCGTGACCGCGCTGCGGCCACGGTTGATGTACGGCCCAGGCGAGCCCCACATGCTGCCGCTGTTGATCGCTCGGCACGCCGCGGGACGACTGCGCCAGGTGGGCGACGGCACCAACCTCGCGAGCCTGACGTTCCTCGACAACGCCGTCAGCGCCCACCTCGCCGCCGCGGACGCGCTGCGCGCGATGGGTGCCGCGCATCCGGGGGGCGGCCAGGCCTTCTTCGTGGCCGACGCCGAGCCCGTCGCGCTGTGGCCCTGGATCGGCCACGTCCTCGAAGCTGCGGGACTGCCGCCGCTGACCCGTCGCGTCCCGGCGCGGCTCGCGTACGGGGTCGGCGCGGTGCTCGAGGCCGTCTGGAGGGTCCTCGGCCGCCACGACGGACCACCGATGACCCGCTTCGCGGCGCTCAACCTGAGCACGACGTGCACGTACGACCTCGCGCCGCTGGAGGCCGCCTTCGGCTGGCGTCCTGTCGTCGCCGGCGAGGACGGCCTGCGCGCGACCCTTGCGGCGATCCGCGCACAAGCCCGCAACGGCTGACGTCGGTTCAACCGCCCGTCGCGTCCTCGATGGCGGTGATCACCATCGAAGGCGTGATCACCTCGGGCAGCGCGACCGCCTGCGCGACGCCGCTCGGTGGTACGACGAGGTACAGCGGCACCCCAGCCCGCCCGTACCGGGCAAGCCACGCGGCGATCACGTCATCCTTACGGGTCCAGTCCGCCTGAAGGGGGACCACACCGTGCTTGGCAAACGCCGCACGCACGGCGTCGGTCTCCAGCACCGTCCGCTCATTGACCTTGCAGCTGACGCACCAGTCGGCCGTGAAGTCGATGAACACCGGGCGGCCTGCGAGCGCGGCGAGGCGATCCTCTCGGAACGGCTGCCAGGGCAGCGACGTGCTGTAATCCAACGTCGCCGCGACCTCCGCAGTGCCGTCGTCGCACGCGCCGGTCTCGTCCAGGCGCAGATCCAGCCACGGACCGCCGCCGATCAAGACCAGCGCGGCGGCGCCTCCCAAGCTAACGAACTGCGTGCGCGCCGATTCGGCGGCCCCGCCGAACCGCCCGAACACCCAAGCCCCGGCACCGAGGAACAGCAGGAACACGAGGAACCCCGTCAGCCGATCGGGCCCCACCTGCGCCCCCAAGACGTCGACGAGCCAGACGGTGGTGCCCAGAAGCGTGAATCCGAGGGCCTGCTTGAGGGTCTCCATCCAAGCGCCTGGCTGGGGTAGCAAGCGAAAGAACGCAGGGACCCAAGCGACCAACAAGAACGGCGCCGCAAGACCGAGCCCGATCGCGAGGAACACGAGCACGAGCACCGCGGTCGGTGCCTGGAACGCGAACGCGGTGGCTGCGCCCAAGATCGGGGCGGAACACGGCGTCGCGACCAACGTCGCGAACACGCCGGTGAAGAAGAAGCCGAGCGGGCCCTCGCGACTGCCGAGCGCGTCCGCCCTCTCGAGACCGAACGCAGGGATCTCAAACACGCCGAACAGGTTGAGGCCGAACAGAAACACGACCGAGGCGAGTGCTGCGACGTAGCCCGGCCACTGGAACTGAAAGCCCCAGCCAACCTCGAGGCCGAGCAGCGCACGCGCAGCCCACACCCCCAGCGCCAGAAACAGGAACGAAGCCAGGATGCCAGCGGTGTAAAGCACCCCGGCCTGGCGTCGACCGGCGTCGGTGAGGTCGGTCTGCTCGACCAAGCCGTAGAGCTTGAGCATCAGCACCGGCAACACGCACGGCATCACGTTGAGGATCAGGCCGCCCACGAGTCCGAGCACCACCGCCTGGACCACCTCGATCCACGACCAAGCGGCCGCTGTCGCGACCGGTGCAGACGCCGGGTCTGCGTAGGGGTTGTTCGCCCCGGGCGGGCTGGGTGGCACCGGAGCGACCGCCCCGGGCGGACCCGGCGGAGCGATGCCCGCAGCGGCAGCGGGCGGCTGGTACGGTCCCAGCTTGGCCCACACCGGGTCCAAGGACGCGACGCGCGCGGTCGCGGCCGCAGCCCACGGGGTGGGGAGCGTGGCTTCGACGACGACGGCTTGACCGTCGAGGATCACCTGGAACAACCCTCCGCTGCGGTCAGCCGTCGGGGGCGTCTGCACCCCGAGCGCGAACGCCTCGAGCAAGGCGGCGACACGCCCGTCGGCCTCGACGGTGGCCGACGAGGTGGTGATCACGGCGTCGGGTCCGACGATCGGGATGAACGCGGGCCAGCCGCGCGCCCCTTCGGCCGCCTCGGCCGAGAGCGTATGGCCCGGCGCCGCCGCGAGCGTAAAGGCCCAACGGAACTTCTCGTCGGGCACGACCGGAGACGCATCCAGGCTGCCGGAGAACACGAGCCCCGCCACCTCGTCGGGCGACTTCGGGACGAGCGCCGCGTAGTGGGCGAACAGCGGGGCTGCCGCCGACGGCGTGGTGGCACCGCCTACTTGCAGCGTCAGGTTCAGGTCCACGTGGCCCGGGATGCAGCTCGACTTGCAGACGAGCCAGTCCACGCCGACCGCGATCGACAGCGGCCCCGGCGCGGCGTCCGCCGGCAGCGTGAGGGCCGCGGTGTGCAACACGGCCTTGTCGTAGCCAAAACTCACGAGGTCAGCGGCGACGAACCGCTCTGGGCGCGGCGAGCGCATCGGGCCCATCGTCGCCCCGGCCGGGACCTTCCACGTCAGCTGGGTCGGCTGACCGACTTCGCCCGGCGTCTTCCAGTAGGTGTGCCAGTCCTTGTCCTGCACGAGATGCACGCCGAGCGTCACGGTGCCGCCGGGCGCCACGGTGTCGGCGTCCGCGAGGAGCCGAGCGACCACGGGGTGGGGGGCATCGGCACCCGCAGGACGCGCCTCGGCACCGGGCAATGGCGCGGGCAACGCGACCTTCGGCTCGTTCGGCAACGGACCGCCGAGGCCCCCGCGCGCGGGCGTCCCCGCACCCGCCCATGCCAGATCGGCCACCGCCAGACCTGCCGCCACGATCCACGTCTTCATCCGGTCCTCCGCCCTAGGGCTTGGCCGCCATCGTACCCCGTGCCACCGCCGCTTGGCCTTCGGTGACGACCGATTGGGGCACCCAAGCGACGCACGCCGACGACAGCCCGACGTCACAGACCGGCGTCGGGTACATCAAGTGGTCGCCCAAGGCGGCTTCGCAGGCCCTCGACGTCTCGCATCGCTCGGTGTCGTCGACGGCATCCCACGCCGTGACGTCGCTCCCGCTCGGGAGCTCAAAGGGATGGTACAGCCCCATGTAGTGGCCGAGCTCGTGCGCGATGGTCTCGCCGAGCAGCCGCGTCTCCTCCGCATCGAAGACGCGGTCGCGTCCGGCGACGGCAAGCCCCGCCACCGCCACCGCGCTCCGGCTCGATGCCGCGAGGGGACCGGGGATGCCGCCCGAAATGCCCAGAATCGGAAGGCCCGCGTCGAGCCCCTCGGCGAGCACGACCGTGATGGCGCGCTCGTCGCGCGCCGACGACCAAGCCACGTAGCGATCCGCGTCGGCGGGGTCCCCGGGGACGCCGAGCGCACCGACGGTCGCCGCTTCCTCCCGCACCGTCGGCTGCAGCGTGAGGCCCGCGGCATCCCAGAGCGCGGCCGCGTGGGCGATCGCCGCATCCATCGCCGAGCGCAGCGCGGGCTCCGTCGCCAACGCCCCAAGGACCACGACGTCCAACGACACGACGCCCCCGCTCGGTGATGGCCCGAGCCACAGCGCCACGTCGACGTCGACGTCCACCGTCGCGACCGCCAGCCGCGCCGTCCACCGCCCGGGGTCCAGCGGCGGCGTGAGGTCCCCGATCGGCCATTGCAGCGTGGTCAACGGCGTCGCGTAGACCGCGTTGGTCAGGTTCTCGTCCATCGTCCAGCGATCGGTCGCGACCAACGCCGCCTGCCCCGTCGGCGCGACGAGACCCGACGTCCAGAGCAAACCCTCGTCGGCACGCCACGCCGAGAGCTGCATCCGTGCTTCGGACGGCGCGACGACGAAGGGCAGAGACACCGACCCATCGCTCCCCAAGTTGACCGAGGTTTGCAACAGGCGCGCTCCCTGCAGGGTCGTCTCGGACCACAGCGAGCCGCACCCGGCGACGCCCAGCGTCGCGAGTGCGCGCGCAGCAGCGACCGACGGCCTCACGGAAGCGCCGCTTCCCATGCCGCGAACGTCGCTGGGACATCGCACCGTTTGGCGAGCGCCGCCTCGGTCTTGCTCGCCACGCCCGTCGCGGTCCACCGCGCGATCGCCGCACACGCCGCGGCCGCGGTCGGCTTGCCGATCGCCGCGACGACCGACTTGGCGCCGGCGAGGTCGCCGACCTTTCGAAGCGCGACCACCATGTCCACACGGAGCGCAGCGCCCACCCCCCCCGACGACGTCGCCGACAACCAGCGATCGAGGTCACCGATCTCCTTCGCCGCGCCTGCCCAGTCGCCACGATCGGCGCGCAGGCGGAAGATCCCGGTGCGGGCGTGCTCGACGACGTCCGCGGCGGCGGGATCGAGCCGATGCGCGTCGTACCAGGCGAGGGTGGCGTCATCCTCACCAAGGACGCGGTTGAGGGTGATCAGGTCGTCGAACGCCGACACCGACGTCGGCGCGAGCGCCTCGGTCGCGTCACGCACAGCCACCAGCGCCGGCCGCGTGGTGGGGTAGCGCTTGGCTACCTTGCCCGCCTCCGTCGCCAGCCGTGTGATCCGCAGCGGCCCAGCGGCGTCGGTCGGGGGGATGCGGGCCCACAGATCGAGCAGCGTCGACATCGCAGCGTCGGGCCGTTGCGCGCACAGGTGGGCATTCGCCCGCTCGATCCCGCGGGCGGCGTCCGGCACCCCGGTCCCCCCTTCGGCGAGCGCGTCCGCCGCCGTCTTGCCGCCCGCCACGCCGACCAACCAAACACGCAGCGACTCTGGGGAGGCACACCCGCAGAGGCGATCGATCTCCACGCCATCGCGACGCGCGATGCGCTGCGGCACGGCCCGCAAGCCATCCCCGAGCAGGGCGCTCACGTCGGCGGCGTCGGCGCGCCAGTCGTAGCGGACAACGTCGACATGCAGCGCGGCCGCGACCTTGACCAGCTCAGGATCGAGCCAGGTGTCCACGCCGTCGCATGCTTCCGCGGTGTGGATCTCGGCGACGACCAAGCCTGGCCGCGCGGACGTCTCGGCCCAAGGCGCGCGGCGCACCGGCGAAGCGAGCGTCCCCGCATGCGCCAGCCCCGCGACCAACCCCACCGCAGCCACCAGCATCCGCCGCATCCAAGCACCCCCTGCGACCGCTTAGCCCGTTGGCGCCACCCCGGGTCAGCCGTCGAGCCGGAACGGGTTGAAGTCGGTGCCGTCGTCGAACACGTCCACCCCTTCGGTGCGCTTGACCCACCCGACAAACCGCGTCGAGACGGGGGTCAACGCGACCTCCAGGGCCACCTTGAACACCCAATTGAACGCCATGGCGCGGAGCAGCACATCGGTCGACCACAAGCCGGCGAACGCGATCGGGTAGAACACGACGCTATCGACGGCCTGACCGACCACCGTCGACGCGACGAAGCGCGCGGCCATGTTGCGCCCCTGCGCCGCGAGCTTCATCTTGGCGAGCACGAAGGAGTTGGCGAAGTCGCCGATCCAAAACGCCAGCATGCTGCCTGCGACGATGCGCCATGGGCTGCCGAACACGACCTCGAGCGCAGGCTGGAGCACGGCGTTGAACGGCTCATCCGGCGACGGAGGGAGGCCGACGACGACGTTGCTCATCAGCGCAGCGAACGTCAACGCGCCGAACCCCGCCCAGATCACCCGTCGGGCGGCGGCGAAGCCATACACCTCGGTGAGGACGTCGCCGAAGATGTAGCTGATCGGAAAGAACAGGTTGCCCGCATTGAACAGAAGCGGAATGCCCGCCAAGGTGAGCGCGACGACCTTGCCCGGACCGATCATGTTGCTGCAGAGCAGCACCACGACGAACGACGCCATGAACAGGTCGTAGTAACGGAACGCCGGTCGGGTCATCCTGCCTCCACGTCGGCGCATGCCCCATCGCCCGGCCGTGCGCCATCCCGGCCGACACCGACGGACAACGCCGCGGCGACCACCCCCACCGCCAAGCCCCCCGCGTGGGCGCCAAGGTCGATCGCGGGAACGACCAGTGAGAGCGCGAGGCTGCCGACCGCGGAAGCCAGCACCGGCCGCCGAAGGCGAGGCTCCACGGCAAGAAGCGCGAGCCAGCCGTGCAAGCCTCCGGACGCACCAGCAGACCGCACCACGCCCATCGCGTCCGCGAGGCCGCCCCCGGCCACCCCCGCGAGCAAGAACGTGAGCGCCCACCCCCATCCCGGTACGCGTCGGGCGCCAGCGCGTGAAAGTCCGGCCGCCGCGAGCGCGTTGACCCCGAGGTGCCCCACGTCGATGTGGACGAACAGTGAGCTCAGCAGGCGCCAAGGTTCGGTCGTCATCCAGGGCGCATAGCGACCGCCCACCGCCAAGATCATCCGGTCCGGTCGCGGGCCCACCAGCGCCTGCCATGGCGTCGCGAGCCCGGCATCGACGGCGTAGGCCGCTTGCACCGCGTACGCGAGGACCAAGCTGACGGCGAGCCAGGACCCAAGGCGTCGCCCGGTCAGGCCGAGACCCCGAAGTCTCGCAGGGCCGCGTTGAGGCTCGTCTTCTTGTCCGTGCTCTCGGAGCGCTCCCCGATGATCAGCGCCGCCGGTAGGGCGTAGGAACCCGCAGGGAACGCGCGGGTGCGCGAGCCCGGGACGACCACGGCACGCGGCGGGACGTAGCCCCGATGAACCACCTCGGTCGGCCCTCGCACGTCCACGATTGGCGTCGAGGCCGTCAGCACGACACCCGCCCCGAGCACCGCCTCGGCGCCGACGCGCACCCCCTCCACGAGGATGCAGCGGCTTCCGATGAACGCCCCATCCTCGACGATCACCGGCTGCGCCGACGGCGGCTCCAGCACGCCCCCGATGCCGACCCCACCCGAGAGGTGCACGCCGCGACCGATCTGTGCGCAGCTGCCGACCGTCGCCCACGTGTCGACCATCGTGCCCGCACCCACCCAAGCGCCGAGGTTGACGTAGCCCGGCATCACGACGCAACCGGGCTCGAGGAACGCGCCGTAGCGCACCGCACCGGGAGGCACGACGCGCACCCCCTGTTCGACGAGCCGCGTCTTGAGCGGGATCTTGTCGTGCGAGGGCATGCCCCCCTCCGGGTGGGCATAGACCATGCCCTGAATGCGGAAGTACAGGAGGATCGCCGTCCGCACCCAAGCATGGATCACCCACCCGCCCGCATCGTCCGGCGTCGCGACGCGGAGCTTGCCGGTGTCGAGCGCCTCCATCACCGCCCGGATCGCGTCCTCGTCGAGCGTCGCGCCCGGGGCCGCCGAGGCCTCAATGCGGGCTTGCAAATCGTTCATGGTCCCTCCGATGTGCCCGCCCGATCACCGCGGCGGTGGGCGGTCAGTAGACGTCGAACTCGCGGCGGTTGGCCTCGTGGCCCGCTGCATCCTTGGCCGGATGCAACCCGCCTTGGCGGTCGTGCAAGTAGTAATAGTACGGGCTGCTTTTCGGCGCTGTGGCGGCGCGCAAGGCGTCGAGCGACGGGCTCCCGATCGCGTGCGGCGGCAGCCCCTTGCGCAACCGCGTATTGAACGGGTCGTCGGCGTTGCGGAGCCGAGCGAGGAAGGCCTTTCGATCGTTCCAGTCCGGCAGCCCGTAGCGGCTGGTCGCGTCCACCCCGAGCGCCCACCCCTCATCGAGCCGCTTCCACAAGATCCCCGCCACCAAAGGTCGGTTGTCGGACGACGACTCCTCCCGCTCCAGCAAGCTCGCCATCACCACGATCTCGTGCAGCGACCGACCGCCGAGCGACGCGCCCTGAACGAACCGCGCGTCAAAGGCACCCACCAGCGTCCGCGCGAACCCCAGCGGGGTGAACCCCTCGGGGTCGACCGCGTAGGTGTCGGGCAGCAGGTACCCTTCCAAGCTCGGCCCCGTGATCGGGAACGGCGCGGCCACCGTGTCGGGCTTGGCGATCTCGAGGAACGCGCCCGGGGCGGACAGCCGCTGCTTGGCGAGCGAAGCGTCGATGTCGCGGATCGTCCAGCCCTCGATCACGGTGATCGAGATCGTCTTCGGATCGGGCTTGCTGCACAGGGCGTCGAGGACGTCCTGCATCGAGGCCCCGCGCGGCACCTCCTGCCGGCCGGCCTGCACGCAATCGGCCTTCGTGGTTCGCAGGAAGACCTTCCAAGCCACCTCGCTCGGCACGAGCCCCTCGGCCGCCAGCGCACCGGAGAGGGAGGTCGCGGTCGCCCCCTTCTCGACGGGGATCTCCGCCGTGCCCGAGCCCACGCCGCGACACGCCACGAGCAGGACCCACACGGCGGCGAGGCGCGCACGCCGCATCACGCAGCCCAAGCCCGTCATCAGGACCTCCCTGTCGAGCCGCTATGGCTGCGGCGCCGGCGCCGCCACGCCCGGGCCGTCGAACCACTGCAAGAACGACCGCAGCACCTTCGCCGGACCCGCGAGCCGCCGGGCGCGCGCGTCGGCGCCATCGGGCGACAGGCTCCGATCGGCGAGCTCCAACGCATGCCGGTCGGGGTTGGTCAGCGCGTCGAGGTGGGCGAGCACCACCGACGGCCGCCCGCCGGGGCCGTCCCAGCGGCCGACGGTGCCGTCCGCGAACACCGCGATGTCCTGACCGCGCCCCGAACGTTGCGCGCCCGCCTCGACCAGGCGCACACCCGCCGCACGCATCGCCGGAGCGGCCGCGAACAACGCCGCCGGCAGGCGTCCGAGGTCGGCGGCGGAGAACGGCGCCTCCCACTCCACCGCGACCGCGCCCGGTCCACCGGCGGCCGCGCGCTGCACGGCGGCGCCGACGTCACTCGTCGGTCCAAGCCGAAGCACTCGAACGGCGCCCCGCGGCGCCAAGCTCTGCCCGTCGTCGACCCACAAGCGCTCCGCAGGCGCCGGTGCCGCCGCCTCGGAGAGCCAACGCACGCTGTGGTCGGCACAGCCTGCGCGCGTGTCCTCGGCCACGGCGCGGGCCAAGGCGTCGGCGTGCGCGGACCAATCACCGACGGTGTGCAGCTCCAAGTGCCGCGCGTCCGAAGCACGCGCGAACGTGAGCGCGTCGGCGACGCGCGCCTCGGTCCACGCACCATCCGCGACCAACACGACGCGCCGCGTCGAGCCGAACCGCACGACCTGCTTGAGCGCACCAATCCAACCCGACTGCGGCCCGAGCACCCGCTCCGCCGCCTCCAAGGCGAGCGCGGGATCCAAGCGTGCCCCAGGCCACCCGGTGTCATCGCCCGACAGGGCTTGCCCCAACAACTCGAGCACCAGCCGCCGTGGCCGGTCGTCGAGCCGCCGCAGCAGGTCGCGCAGGCGCCCGACGTCCGCATGGTCGGCCGGCAGCGCGAGGAGACGCTCCATCCACAGGCCGCGCAGCACGACGAGGTTGCCCGTGTACAAGCCATCGTCGGTGACGAACGCCCGCGCGACCGTGTCGGCGACGATGGCATCTTCCGGTTCGTCGTGGTCGACGAAGGGGTAGTCGAGCTCCCCAAAACCAGGCACCGCGGCCAAGCCCCGCAACTTCATCACGTGCGACCGACCGAGGCGGACGTGCCGCCGATGGCTCGCGGACGTGAAGTAGCTCACGAGGTGCTGCACCACCGGGAAGCGCATGTGGAAGAACTCAGGAAACCGCAACTTGAGCCGACTGACCTCGGTGAACACATCCACCAAGTCCTCCGCAGACGTCTCTGCGTTGCTGAGGATGAAGTAGCCGTCCATATGCAGACGCCGCCGGGCGAGCTCCGCACAGATCAGGCGCACGTGCGCGAGCTTGTAGCCCTTGCCCAACCGCGCGATCTCCCGATCGCTGTAGGTCTCGACGCCAATTTGAAGAAACGAGGACCACGTCCGGGTCGCGTGGTCCTCGAAGAAGTCGGTCCGCGGGATCGCCCGGTGGTGGTCGGCGAAGCGCTCCGCCTTCATCGCATCGAGCAGCGCATGGTCGGGCTCGAGGGTGAGACGCCCTTGCTGTTTGACGCACAGGTCGGCAATCGAGACCTGGATCGAGCTGATGCGCCACGGGGTGCCATCCAGCCCTTCGAAAAACGCGCGCGCACGGTCGCGGTCACAGGCAAAGTCGTCATCGGACGTATGCAGCCGGAACCGATCGGGCCCCAACCGGTGCCCCTGCGCCTCCAGCTCTGCAAAACGCGCCTCGTACTGGCCGAGCACATCAAAGATGCTGCCCGCGGAACGCGCCTGGTACGACTCCCGCCCCAAGATCGAACAAAACGAGCACCGATGCACGCAGCCGCGGCTGGTGCTCAGCTCGACGCCACCCTCGACATGACGCGGCTCGACGTAGGACAGGTCGAGCGGCACGCGGTCGAGCGCCTCCACTTGGCGGGTGCGGTCGGAGCGCGCGCTCACGAGGCGCCTTCCGGCGCGGTCGACGGTGATCATCCCGTCCACACCGGCGAGCGCCTCGATCTGGGCGGGGCCAAACGGCGTATCGACATCGGTTTCGCCGACGATCTCCGCCAGCCGCGGCAGGAACACCTCACCCGCGCCGCGACAGACGAAGGTGACGTCTTGCAGGTGCGCGGCGACATGCTCGGGCGCGAGCGTCGGCATGACGCCCCCAACGGCGATGTGCGCACGACATCCAAGGCCGCGAATCGCCGCGATCAGGCGCTCGACGCCCTCCCAGTAGCCCTCCAGCAGGGTGATCCCCACCAAGCCAACCGGGGGGCCGGCCAACGCCTCTGCGAGCTTGTCGAGCCCATGGACCGGGCGCAGCTCGCCGGTGATCGGCATCTTGGCGTTGACCAGCACGACCTCGGTGCCCGTCTTCGACAGCGAGGAGATCATGTGCAGGACGCCCTGGCTGATCTCCTTGTCGTTGTGCGGCATGTCGGTGTTCATCAACGACTCGAAGAACAACGCGCGCGCGGTGGGACGCGCCGGGAGCGCACCCAACCCCTGCGTCACCACGTCCGAAGGCGGCGCCGTATCGGCGATCAGCGCGACGACCGCGTCCTCGAGCGCGTGGTGACCACGGGCGACCAGGGACGCACGGGGCACGATCAGCTCCCATCGCGCGCCGCGGGTCTGCAAGCGCAGCTCTCCCGCCTCGACCAAGGTGACGTCGTAGCGGACCCCCACCACGCCCCGCGTCTCGAGCGCGCGCCCCAGGGCCCCGGCGGCCCGCAAGCTGGCCGCGACCGGCACGCCGTCGTCCGTCGCGTCGGTCACGACCGCGACGCCCGGGTGACCGTGCAAGCGACGCGTCAACCAAGCGCCGTCGTCGGCACGGATCAGCCGATCGGCAGGCACGCAGCCGTCCGCCACCCGTTCGGGCGCCTCTCGGACGTAGTACCAGCCCCGCTCGATCGTGCGACGCTCGTCGGTCGACGACAACGGCCCTCCCGAACTGCGGATCGCGCTCATCGTATCACGCCCGACCGGCAGCGACCGAGACCCGCGGGCAGCCGCGACGCTTCGTGCCGATTCCTCGCGCCGCTCGGGACGCGTCAGGCGCGCGTCGTCGACGCTTCCCGACGC
>JBJONI010000238.1:0-4110 GCA_046051915.1 Pseudomonadota bacterium | reverse complement strand
TCGGCTTCCCACGCCGACGTCTCGGCCCACACGGCCTCGGCCAGCACGCCGACGCTGCCAAAGTCCCCGCCGTTCACCGTGTCCTCGACGATCTGGCCGCCCACCGTTCGCAGGGTCATGACCAACCGCGTCGCGACCTCGGCGGCACACGTCCCGACATCGTCGCAGACGAGACGCGCGATCAGGTTCGCGATCCCATGCCCGTGCAGGTTGACACCCATCGCCTGCAACGAGGCGGAGCCGGGCGACGCCGTCGGGCTGGAGTCGAGGACGGCGACCCGGACCGGCGCGCGGCCCGACGGGGTTCCGAGCCACGCCATCCGACCCGCCTCCGCGTCGGTCGCGGTGACGAGGCCTGGCGCCAGAACGTCCTCCAGCGTCGATTGCGCGCCGATCGCCATCACGTCCGGCGAGAGATCGCTGAACAGACCGAGCGCCGTCGCGGCGACCGGAGGGCCCGCCAGCGCAACACCCACGGGCAGGTCATAGCCGCAAAACGCCGCCAACCCGGGGGGGATCACCGGTCCACCCGTCGCCGGCGCGAACAGCGGCGCGCCGACCCAACCGTTGATGGCGGTTGGACAGCCCACCGGCTGGACGAGCCGACCGATGTAGCGACGTGGATGATTGGCGTCTGAGGCCACCCGTAGCGGATCGGTCGCCAGGGCGGCCGGCGGTGGGGCGGCCGCCACGGGGAGCGCCGGCGTCGCACGCGGCGCCTCGATCGACACCTCGGGTGCGGCGCACCCGAGCAGCAAGCCTCCGACCAGCGCACTCCGACGCATGCGACCTCCGCGGTGTGGACTTGCCGACGCCTGCGCCCGATCTGACACGGCGCCGCCGAATCGTCAGCCCGGAATCGTCGCCTCGAGCGCCGCCCGGATCGCGTCGGCTCCAACGGCCCCCTGCGCAGCCTTCATCCCGAGCCCCGTGAAGAAGCCCAGCAAGCGGCGATCACCGCCGGCGAGCCGTGCGGCCTCCGTCGGATGGGCCGCCAGGATCTCCGCAACCAACGACGAGACGTCGACGGTACGGTCAAGCCCGAGCGAGCGAACCGCCCCCGCCCAATCGCCCCCTTCCTTGCCGAGCACCGCGACCACGCGACGCGCGCCTGCCCAGGCGACCGCACCCGACGCGAGCGCGCCTGCAAGGCCCGCCAGCGCTGGCACCGTCAGGGCCCCGGCCGGGTCGGGCCACGCATGACACACGAGGCGAGCCACCGCCGCCGCATCCGCGCCAAGCGCCACCGCCGCCTGCCACACCGAGAACCGCTCTGGCGCCTCGGCGAGCAACCACGGCTCCTCGCCCGCCAGCCCCGCCGCCACGGCGGCGTCGTGCCGTTCCCCGTACGCCGCATCGGACGCACGGCGCGCGGCACGGACGGCCGCCCGCGCGTTGGCCTGCGCCTCCGCGCTCGCCTTCGGGTCGTCCGCCCCTGCAGCGGCTGCCGCGCGACGGGCTGGCGCGACCTTCTGGAAGCCATCCTTGAGGGCGACCGTCGTCGTCAGCACCAAGCCCTCCGACGCCGTCTCGGGCGCGCGGAAGGCGAACGCGACACGCTCCATCTGGATGTGGCTCCCGAACGGCATCTGTGCCACCGCCGGCTCCGCGAACCCCGACCGCCGCACGAGGCTGTTCGGCGCGAGGTGCGCGAGGAAGTCCTCCTCCGCACCGGGGTTGGGATGGCTGAACAACCGACCCACCTCTTCGATCACGACCGGCACGCCATGGTCGGCCGACACCCAGTGAATCGCGCCCTTCGCGCCCCGAGCGACCTCCTCGTCCTGCACGATCCGCGCGCGCAGGCCGACGACACGCCCGTCGGCGTCCGTGACGACCTCCTCGCA
Organism: Pseudomonadota bacterium; assembly: GCA_046051915.1. GTDB lineage: Bacteria > Myxococcota_A > UBA796 > UBA796 > JBEIFN01. Next base: position 2,263 of record JBJONI010000238.1, on the reverse strand, counting down.
GCGAATGACATGCGCCCAACGCAGCCGCACCAGCCCTCCGGGCACGAGGCGCTTGAAACCCTTCGGTGGGTCGACCGCGAAGTCGTCGCGCTCGATGTACACGCGTCCCGAGAAGGGCACCTCACGCCGCGTCGCGGGCTGGGCCGTCTCCATCGGAAAGTCATCGGCGATCACCCGCCCGACCTCGCCTTGCGGCCAACCGAGGATCTCCACCTCGAGGGGATCGACCACCACCATCCGTCGTGGCGCGGCCTCATTCAGATCCTCGCGGAGGCAGGATTCCAGAAGTTCGACCTCCACCGTGCTCATCGCGCGCGCGACCCCGACGGCTTCGGCGAAGCGTGCGATCGCCGATGGCGTGACGCCCCGCCGGCGCATGCCGGCGACCGTCGACATCCGCGGGTCGTCCCACCCCTGCACATGGCCGCCCTCTACCAGTTGAAGCAGCTTGCGCTTGCTCATCACGGTGTAGGTGAGGTCGAGACGGGCGAATTCCATCTGGCGCGGCACGACGTCGACCCCAAGGGTGTCCGTGCCGAGCGTCGCGAGGAACCAGTCATACAGCTCGCGGTTGTTCTCGAACTCCAGGGTGCAAATCGAGTGCGTGATGCCCTCGATCGCATCCGACTGCCCATGGGCCCAGTCGTACATCGGGTAGATGCACCAAGCGTCGCCGGTACGCCAATGGTGCGCCCGCCGGATCCGGTAGAGCAGCGGGTCGCGCATCTTCATGTTGGGGTGCGACAGATCGATCTTCGCCCGCAAGACCATCGCGCCGTCGGCGAACTTGCCGGCGCGCATGTCCCGGAACAAACGGAGGTTCTCCTCCGCGGGCCGATCGCGACCCTCGGCCGCGGTGCCGGGCTCGGTCACCGACCCGCGCATCGCCCGGATCTCCTCGAGCGAGGACGCGTCGACGTAGGCCTTGCCCTCAAGAATCAGCTTCTCCGCCCAAAGGTACAGCGTCTCGTAGTAGTCCGACGCATGCAGCACAGCGTCCGGCTCAAAACCAAGCCACCGCAAGTCGGCGAGGATCGCCTCGGCGAAGCGCACGTCCTCGGTGGCGGGGTTGGTGTCGTCGAAGCGCAGGTTGCAGGTTCCGCCAAACCGTCGGGCGAGGCCGAAGTTGAGAAAGATCGACTTTGCGTGCCCGATGTGCAGGTAGCCATTCGGCTCCGGCGGGAACCGGGTCGCGACGCGACCTCCGTGGCGACCCACCGCGAGGTCGGACTCGATGGCGGCCTGGACAAAGTTCACGGAGGCTTCGGTCGACATGGGCGTCCCCTCGCAAGCGACGCCCCTTAACCCATCGTCGGTCGCCGATCCCGCCCGAACGCCGCAGCGAAGCGCGACGCCGGCCTCAGCATTCGACCAGGTTGACGGCGAGTCCACCGCGCGCGGTCTCCTTGTACTTCTGAGACATGTCAGCGCCCGTCTGCCGCATCGTCGCAATCACCTTGTCGAGGCTGACCTTGTGGCTTCCATCGCCCGACAGCGCGAGTCGGGCCGCGTTGATCGCTTTGACGGCGCCCATCGCGTTGCGCTCGATGCAGGGCACTTGCACCAGTCCCCCGACCGGATCGCACGTGAGGCCAAGGTTGTGCTCCATGCCGATCTCGGCGGCGTTCTCGACCTGGGCCGGGGTCCCGCCCTGCGCCTCCACCAGGCCAGCCGCCGCCATCGAGCACGCGACGCCGACCTCGCCCTGACAGCCGACCTCCGCACCCGAAATGCTAGCGTTGGTCTTGTACAACATGCCGATCGCACCGGCCGCGAGCAGAAACCGCCGGACCCCCTCCTCGTCGGCGCCGGGGACAAACCGACGGTAGTAGCGCAGCACCGACGGCAAGATCCCGGCAGCCCCGTTCGTAGGCGCCGTCACCACCCGGCCGCCCGCCGCGTTCTCCTCGTTCACCGCCAAGGCCCACAGGTTCACGTGGTCGAGCGCGGTCAGCGGATCCGCGCCCGCTGCAGCGTCCCCTTTCAGACGACGATGCAGCTGCGCCGCGCGCCGTCGCACCTTCAAGCCACCGGGCAGGATGCCTTCTTGGCTACAGCCCCGATCGATGCACGCTTCCATGACGCGCGCGAGATGGTCGAGGCGGCGCTGGACCTCTGCCGCATCGCAGCGAGCCACCTCGTTGCCCCACAACAACGTGCTGATCGAGCACCCCGTCTCGTCGCAACGCGCCAGCAGCTCCTCCGCCGTGGCGAACGGGTGGGGCACCGCGACGACATGCTCCGCGAGGCCGAGCGGCGCGCC
>JBJONI010000237.1:0-3801 GCA_046051915.1 Pseudomonadota bacterium | reverse complement strand
CCCACGGCCTGCGTCGTTGCCACTGCTCCATCTCGCCGAGATCCCAGCGGGTCCAACTGGAGGCCTGACGACCGTTGATCCCCATGGCGTCCACAACCACGCCTGGCCCGTCGATCTCCAGGTTCGCGCCGACGATCCGGACGGGGCCGTCCCCGACCGGCTGCACAGTGAGCCGGTGCGGCCCGCGGGGAACCTCCACGACGTGCACACCCGGGCCCGGCGTGTCGGACGCCGTCTTCGCCACGATGGCCTCGCGGTCGTCGACGCGGATCTGCAGCGATCCACCGCCTGGCTGTCGAAGGTAGAGCACCTCGAACCGGCTCACCTCCCGGCCATGTGCGCTGTCGCGCGCGGTCTGCACCCAGCCGCTGCTCGCCGCCGTCGACGCTTCGACCAAGATGCCACCGGGCCCAAGGCGGCCGTCGTTCCGCCCGCCGGAGCGACGATCGTAGTCGCTCGCCCACGTCCCGGCCGTGCACAGTTGGACATCGGTGGCGCGGTACCCGGACCACGGAGCGGCAGGCATCACGAACCCGTGCCCGGCGTCGCCAAACCGCTCTTGGAGCAAGCGACGCACCGTCCCCGTGAAGAACTCCCCCGCCACATGGCTCGCGCCCCAGACGCCGAGCCGGATCGGTCGATCGGTCGGCGGCTTTGCGAACAGGGCGCGCAGACGCGCCAAATCCTCAGGGCGACCACGCAGGGGCTCCGCGGGGAGCGCCGCGAGTTGGACAGGAGTGGTGGACCGAGCCCGGACGTCGGGCGGAAGGTCCGCGTTCGCCCCGAACAAGCTCACGCGCATCATCTCACCGACGGACGGGCCCCCGGCTTTGGATGACGGCGCGACGTTGACGTAGCTCCCGCCGGGCGGCTCCACGGTGCGGCCCGTCGTCCCACACCCCGACGACGGCGGTGTCGACGCCCCCGTCAGCACCACACGGGTCTCCCATTCGGGGTGCCAGGGCGCACGCGCGCTCGGACCTCCGGCCGCCGCCGCCGCGACGGGCGGCGCCGTCACGGGCACGACCTCTACGGGGACCGGCGGCTCGACCGTCGCCGCCGCAACGTCGACCGAGGCGCGCGAGGCCACCGCGAGCGCCTCCACGTCGCCGGTGCCCGGAAACAACGTCCACGAGCACCCGCACGCCGACACCGCCACGACGCCGACGCGCCGACGAAGAACGGAAGAAGTCAACGTTGAACTCCCGAGAAGGCCTCGTAGTCAGCGAGCAACGCGTCCGCGAGGAGGTTGCCGATGATCTCTTGCCCCGCCGTCGACAGGTGCATCAAGTCCGTCCAGGCCAGCGGCGGCTTGTGACCCATCCACTCCTGGAACGACCCGTTCCCACCCATGGCGTCGAACGCGCTCCAGAACGCGCATCCCTGCTCCGCCGCCAACTGACGCTGCGCCTCGACGATCGTCGGGATGGCGGGCTTGGTCTGGACCTTGCCCGATCGGCGAACGCCTTGATCGAGCGGCGTGACGAGCAAGCAGCTCGCCTCCGGCAACGGGCCGCGAATACGCTGCAAACCGGCCAGGTAGTAGGCTTTGTACGCCGTAGGATCCCCGCTCGCGAGGCCGCGTAGGCCTGCGTCGTTGCCCCCCAACATCATCACGATCAGGTCGGGGCGGCGGTGGGTGAGCTGGTCCCGCAAGTGTCCGGCGTCCTGTCGGCCATACGCGCCGGAGCCCACGGCCGTGATGCCGAGCGCCTCCCACGTCACGCCCGCGCCGGCTTCGAGAACGACACCGTAGAAGGGCACCGGCCCGCCGCTCACGCTGTACGTCAAGCGTGAGGCGCCGCCGTTGAGGGTCGCCTCCCAGAACAGGTCGGTACGCGAGGCCGCGCCCTCGGGCCGTCCGCCGAGCGGCCCCTCCGACGTCTTCGCGGACACGGCGCCGGTCGACGCGCCGCCTTGGTACCACAGCTCCACGTGGCGGAGCGCGACCGGCTTGCCCGCGCCGTCCAAGGCGTCGATCGCCACGTTCGCGCCCGGATCCCCGATCGCGACCGTCCCGCCGAGGCCGTAGCGGTTCCCCGCAGCGCCCCCCTCGAGCAGCGACGTCGTGTCCCACGTCCCGCCACGGCGCACCGTCACGTCGTACCGCTTGTTCCACCTCGGATCCATCGCGGCGGAGACGAACCCCGGCCCGCCGGCGCCGAACCGAGCCTGAAGCCGCGCGCGCACAGTGCGGGCGATGCCGTCGGCTGCGATCGTCGAGTCGCCAAAGTGCAAGGCACGAACGACCCGACTCGGTGCAGCGCCCAACGCGCGGTACCAAGCGCTGAGCCCGCGGTGTCCAGCGTCCTCGATCGGCTGTACAAACCCCATGCCGTACGACGACGGCTGTCGGGCCGCGCGGGCCGCATCCGCGGCGAGCGCACCGCCGACCCTCGCGAGGGTCGCAGCCTCTTCGGCCTTGGCCGCGTCCGACCCCGGCTCCGCGTTCCCGGTGGCGGTCGCCTCGGCGACGATCGCGGCAGCCTCCTCAGGCGTCAGCACCGCGACCGGCTCGAACGTCCCCTCTCCCGCCTCACCGCCGACCGCCGACGCCGTCACCAAACCCGTCCGCGCGTCCTCGACGACGCTCGCGGCGCCGCCGCCGGGCAGCAAGCGCCGCAGGACGGGCACGCCATCACCGGGCGCCCATGGCCGATAGTCCTCGAGGCCCGGCACCCACCACGCGGCGGATACGGCGACGCCCGCGCCGGCCAACAGGCGAACGATTAGCCACAACGGCGATCGGGCGGGCACCGGAGCTTGCGGGTCGGACACAGCCACCTCAGAACGAATAGTAAATGAAGCTGAGCGTGGCGCCGGTGCCCCAGCGAACGCACGCGGCACCGAGGGCGGCCACCACGGCGCCCCAGAGCTCCACGGGCAGCTGAAGCAGGGCGTCGCGCGCCGCCAACGACCACCGCTTCGGCGATAGGTGGATCGCGTAGCCGGCGACCAGCACGATCAGCGCGTGGTGCGAGAACCGCGGCAGGACCCAGTCGACCGGCTGCAGCAGGGCCTCGACCACCCACCCCGCGTGTTCGAGGTTGTCGGCACGGAACAGGATCCGCGCGACCACGACGAAGTGGAACGTCAAGACCCATCGCCACGCCACGCCCCATGCGCCCGGCCGCGCAGGTCCAAGCCCCGCCCGACGGCGACGCGTCAGCAAAAAACGGTGGGCACTCACCGCGCTTCCGTGAAGGATGCCGTACAGGACGAACGTCCAATCCGCGCCGTGCCAGACGGCGAGGATCAGGAGCGTCATGAAGGTGTTGCGGTAGACCTTCCAGCCCCCAACCCGTGACCCGCCCATCGGGTAGTACACGTAGTCCCGAACCCAATCCGACAAGGTCATGTGCCAGCGACGCCAGTATTCGCCGACCGTCAGCGCTTGGTACGGGCGATCGAAGTTCTCGGGGATCTGGAACCCCAGCAGCCGCGCCGACCCGATCGCAAAGTCGGTGTACCCGGAGAAGTCGCAGTAAATCTGCAGCGTATAGGCGTACAGGGCGATCCACACCTCCAGGGTGGTGAACGCCTGAGGATCCGCGAACACGCTGTCGACGATGCCGACGGTCAAAACATCGGCGATCAGCAGCTTCTTCACGAGCCCCACGCTCAGGCGCCAGACGGCGTGACCGACGTCGTCCCGGGAGAGCGTCCGATCGGCACCAAGCTGCTCCAGCAGCACCGACGCCCGGAGGATGGGACCCGCCACAAGGTGCGGGAAGAACAGAAGAAACGTCGCGAAACGAACGAAGTTCGTCTCGAGTCGATGCCCGCGTCGCACGTCCACGA
>JBJONI010000236.1:0-3358 GCA_046051915.1 Pseudomonadota bacterium | reverse complement strand
TTCACCACGGCCGGCGTGACGACCGCGATCGGTCTGCTCGGGACGGATGGCGAGACGCGCTCGATCGAAGAGAACCTCGCCTGTGCGCGCGCGCTGAGCCACGAGGGGCTGACGGCGCTGTGTTACACGGGCGGCTACGCGGTTCCTCCTCGAACGTTGACGGGTTCGGTCCGGGGTGACATCGTCCACGTCGATCGCATCGTGGCGGTGGGTGAAGTCGCGATCTCCGACCACCGGTCGAGCCAGCCGACGTTCGACGAGATCGTTCGGCTCGCGGCTGAGGCGCACGTCGCCGGGATGATGACGGGCAAGGCTGGCCTGCTCCATCTGCACCTCGGGGACGGTGCGCGCGGTCTCGAGATGCTCTGGCGTGCGCGGCGGGAGACGGAGTTGCCGCTCCGCACGCTCCATCCGACCCACGTCAACCGCAACGCCGCCCTCGCCGAGGAGGCGATGCGGTGGGTCGGTGAGGGGGGCTACGCGGATGTGACGGCGTTCGGCGACGACCTCACGGCGGTCGATTGGATCGTCCAGGCGTACGAGGCGCGGGTCCCCCTCGCGCGGGTGACGGTGTCGTCCGACGCCGGTGGGTGCTTGCCCACCTTCGACCCCGACGGCGTCCTGCTGCGGATGGGCGTCGGCACCTCCCGAACGCTGGCACCGACCTTGGCGTCGGCGTGTGCGGCGGGCGTGCCGTTCTCCGAAGCGCTCGCGTTGGTGACGTCGAACGTCGCGACGCTGTTCCGGCTGGCGGGCAAGGGCCGCATCGCGGTCGGTGCGGACGCCGACCTCGTCGCGCTGGATGACGCTTGGGGCGTCCGTGAGGTTTGGGCGCTCGGTCGACGGATGGTCGCCGCTGGCACGGCGGTGCAATGGGGGACCTTCGAGTCCGCGCCGCTTGCGTCGGGGCCCGCGGTTCGCTAGGCGCGCCGACATGCCCAGCCCAGAAGTCACCAAAGGTACCCGCGGCTTCGTGATCCCCATCGGGGGAGCCGAAGACAAGCTTGCTGATCGCCAGGTTCTCCGTCGATTTGTCGACGTGTGTGGCGGAAGCGGTTCGCGTGTGGCCGTGATCCCGACCGCGAGCCAAGAGGCGTCGACGGGGGAGCGCTACCTCCAGGCGTTTGGCGCGCTCGGCGCGAGCGTCGAGGTCCTCGACTACCGCACCCGGGCCGACGCGGAGCGCGAGGATTGGTTTGCCGAGCTCGAAGCCGCCGACGGCATCTTCCTGACGGGCGGCAACCAGTTGCGGCTGAGCACGATCTTGGGCGGTACGCCGGTGGCGACGCACATCCGTCGGCTCAACGCCCGCGGGACGCCCGTGGCGGGGACGTCGGCCGGGGCGGCGTTCATTTCGGAGCACATGATCGCGTACGGCGCAGAGGGCGCCACCCCGATCGCGGGCCAGGTCACCTTGGCGCCGGGCCTCGGGCTGACGAACCGCGTGATCGTCGACCAGCACTTTCGTCAGCGAGACCGGCTCGGGCGGTTGATGACGGCGCTGGCCTACAACCCGTTCGCGGTGGGCATCGGGCTCGACGAGGACACCGCGGCGTTCCTCGGCCCCGACAACGCGATCGAGGTGGTGGGCACAGGGGCGATCACGTTCGTCGACGTGAGCGCGCTCGCGTATTCGGGCATGGCGCAAGCCGAGCCCGGCCAGCCCGTGGAGCTGGTGGGCGTCTCGCTCAGTGTCCTTGCGAGCGGAGGGCGCTTTGATCTCGCGACCCGTCAGGCGACCGCCGCCGGTCAACGCAACGGCTGACCGGCCGAGGCCCCTGCTCAGAAGCCGACGCGTTCGCAGCCGTCTTTCAGGGGCTCGTCCGCCGACAGCCAAGGCGACGGCGCTCCGTAGGTGTGGGCGAACAACCACTTGCGGGCTTGGTCCCAGACGTCGTTCGGCACGTCGTGTCCCGCGTCGTGGCGGCAGCGCACGACGGGGCTCCCCGCGTCGACGAGGCCGGCTTCGAAGTTGTCGGTGGCGTCCTCGAAGTCGATGACCGGGAACGACGTGCTCGGCCAGACATCTTGGGTCCCTCCGCTCGACAGCATGACAGGGATTGCGTGACTGGGCGCTTCGAACGTCAGTTTGTCGCCGAGGATCGGGATGTTGAGGTCGGTGCCACCCGAGAGCGCCGCGGTCGCCGCGAGGGTGTCGGTCCGGGCCAGGGTCAGGCGCGATGTCCACAGCGCACCGCCGGAGAAGCCCCACGCGGCAACCTTGCGGAGGTTGACGTCGAAACGCTGCGCGATGCAGGCGCGAAGGTCGTCGAACAGCGCGAGATCCGATCCGCCATCGCCCAAGATGTCCCACAGCAGGACGTTCTGGCCGACGAGGTTGAGCGTCTCGGCCTCCGGGACCACGATCACGGCGTTCCGTTGGCGCGCGAGGTCGGCGAGGTCGAACCCTTGACTGAAGTTCCCGACGACGTCGAAGCCAGCGGGCGCGAGCCCGTGGAAGGTGAACAGCAGCGACATGCCGGGCTCGGGCGCGTCCGGGAACCAGATCTCGCCACGGCGGGTCTTGCCGTCGCTGACGATGTCGAAGGCGCCTTCCCGATCGAACGCGGGACAGGCCCCCGTCGGCGTCGCGAGGTCGGCAGGGGGTGGGCCCAGGTCCGCGGCGGCGCTGTCGTCGGCGCCGCTGGTATCGGCGGCGTCCGGCGGGGTGTTGGTACAGGCGGTGAGGGCGAGCAGTAGGGTGATGACGCGCATCCGTTCTCCGAGATTGCAGCGGAAAGCAGCACGTTGAGGGTACACTGGCACGGTGGGACGCGATAGGGAATCGTCACGAATTCCCAGGTGTGCCGTTGCCTCGTACCCCGCCTTCTGCTCGACCCAAGCCGGTCACCGCCTCTCGCTCGGGGCCCTGGGTCGCGTCGCGTTCGGGGTCGCTGCTCGACGCGCTTCGGGGCACCGGCGCCGTCGCGTTGTCGCCGATTGCCCTGCTCGCCTTCGGAACGGCGATGCTGCTGGGGCTCTCGGGCGGTTCAGCGCGGGTGGATGACGTCGTCTGGGCCGAGGTGCGCAGCATCACGGCAGGCTGGCGCCGCGCCTCGCCGCCCGTTGTCTTCGGGTTCGACACCGAGACCCTCGCCGTCCACGGGCCCCCTCCTTGGGACACGGCGACGTGGACGGCGTTCGGGCAGGCGATGGCGCGGCAAGGGGTCACAGACGTCCAGCTCGTGGACCGGTGGGATCGCTGGATGCTCGCCGAGGGTTCGGCCCCCGGCGGCGTGCGTTGGCACGTGCCGGCGATCGGTCTGGACGGCTCGGAGGGGCCTGCGTTGCCGGCCACTTGGGCCGACGCGGTCGTGGTGGAGTCGGTCTCCACGGCGCTGCCGCGTACGCCGATCGT
>JBJONI010000235.1:0-4471 GCA_046051915.1 Pseudomonadota bacterium | reverse complement strand
CATGTCCCACGGTCCCCGTGCCACGCCACCTCGAAGGCCCCGTCAGCCCCGGCTTGCGGCGCGAGGATGTCCAACGGCGCCACGACGCCGTTCACTTCCCATCGTCCCCCGCCATGCGGCGCGACCCGCCACGTGTGTCCAGGCGCCATCACGTCGTAGCCGCCGCGCACGGGGGTCACGGCGAGGCGGAACCGCGCTGCGTCGTCACGCGCCCATTCATCGACGACGGTCGCGTGGCCATGCAACCGAAACGCGAACCCCAACCCGACGTGCGCACGCGCACGGTCGAGGTCCCACGCCGCAGCGAGCGCCGCGAGGTGCAGCGGCGCCACGCCGAGACGCTCACGCACCTGCCGCGTCGACAAGAAGGAGGTGTCGACGTCACCTTGCGCGAACGCCTCGTCCTCCACGATCGCCTGCAACAGCGGCAAGTTCGTGGCGAGCCCGAGCGCGACCGTGCGTCGAAGTGCGGCCTGAAGGCGTCGCAAGGCCGTCCGGCGGTCGGGGCCAGACGCGATGATCTTGCCGAGCAACGCATCGTAGTGAGGGCTGACAGCATCTCCGGAGAAGAAGCCGGCATCGACCCGAATCCCCTCCCCGTCCGGCCACCTGACCAGCCCGAGCGACCCGGCGCTCGGCCGATCGTCGCGACGGGGGTCCTCCGCGCACAGCCGAACCTCGATCGCATGCCCGATCAGGCCCGGAGGCGGTCCGAGCGCGTCGAGACGCTCCCCCTCCGCGACGGCGATTTGGAGGGCGACGAGATCGACGCCGGTGACGGCCTCGGTCACCGGGTGCTCCACCTGCAAACGGGCATTGAGCTCGAGAAAATAGACATCGTCTCCGGACAGCAAGAACTCGAAGGTGCCCGCGCCCCGGTAGCCGACATGTCGCGCCAACACCGTCGCCGCCTGTTGGAGTCGCGCGCGGACGCCGGGACCGACGGCCGGGGACGGGGCCTCCTCCACGATCTTCTGGTGGCGGCGCTGCACCGAACAGTCGCGCTCCCCAAGCGTCCAGACGGTCCCGTGGGCGTCGGCGAGCACTTGGACCTCGACATGACGCGGCCGTTCCACGTAGCGCTCGAGCAACAGCCGACCGTCGCCGAACGATGCCTCGGCCTCGCGGCGCGCGGAGGCCAGCACCTCATCGAGCGTTGAGAGATCATCGACGCGGCGCATCCCGCGCCCCCCGCCGCCTGCCGAAGCCTTCACCATCAACGGCACGCCGATCGCCACGGCAGCCGCGCGCAAGGCGTCGGCGTCGTCGGCCGCATCGAAGCCCGGGACGACCGGGACGCCGAGCGAGGCCGCCACCTGCCGCGCGGACGCCTTCGCACCCAGCGCTTCCATCGCCTCGGGAGGTGGTCCGACCCACACCAGACCCGCCGCCTCGACCGCCCGGGCAAACGCCGCAGACTCCGAAAGGAAGCCGTAGCCCGGATGCACAGCGTCGGCGCCCGAGCGCAGCGCGGCTTCGACGATCGCGTCCACCCGGAGGTACGAGGAGGCGGCGCTCTCGCCACCGATCCGGACCACCGCGTCCATCGCGCGCACGTGCGCGGCGTCCACATCGGCGTCCGAGGCGACACCGACGGTCGCGATCCCCAGCCCGCGCGCGGTGCGGGCGATGCGACAGGCGATCTCCCCGCGGTTCGCGATGAGCAGCGTGCGAAGGGTCCGCGTCATGGCCGGAACGTCCCCCACGTGAGGCCTCCCTCGATCGGGGCGTTGTGGATCGCTGAGAGCGCGAGACCAAGCACCGTCCGCGTGTCCCGAGGATCGATCACGCCGTCATCCCACTGACGCCCCGTCGCGTACAGCGCCTCCGACTCGCGATCGACCTTGGCGGAGAGGAAGCCCTTCAGCATCGCCAGCTCTTCCTCGTTCACCGGCTGACCCCGCTTCGCCGCAGCGTCGCGTTTGACGATGTCGAGCACCCCGGCGAGCTGCTCGCCGCCCATCACGGCCACGCGCTGCGTCGGCCATGCGAACAGGAAGCGCGGGCGGTACGCGCGACCCATCATCGCGTAGTTTCCGGCGCCGTAGCTTCCGCCGATGTTCAGGGTGATCGCCGGCACGGTGCTGTTCGAGACGGCGTTGATCATCCGAGCCCCCGCCTTGATGATCCCGGAGGTCTCCGCCTCGCGGCCGACCATGAAGCCCGTGATGTTGGGCAGGAACAACAGCGGCGTATCGGTCTGGTTGCACAGTTGGAGAAACTGCGTGGCCTTGTTCGCGGACTCGGCGTGCAGCACGCCGTTGTTCCCGAGCACGCCGACACGGTAGCCGGAGATCTCGGCGAACCCGGTCACGAGCGTGGATCCGTAGTCGGGCTTGAACGGATCGAAGTCGCTGTCGTCGACGATGCGCGCGATGACCTCGCGCACGTCGAATGGCTGCTTACGGTCCATGCCGACGATGCCGAGCAGCTCCTCGGCGTCGTAGCGCGGCATCCGGCCGGCGCCCGTCGGTCCAGGACCCAGCTTGCGCCAGCCGAGGCGACGCACGACGCCACGTGCGATGCGGACCGCGTCGCGCTCGTCGCGCGCAAGGTAGTCACTCACGCCCGAGACGCGGCTGTGCAATGCGGCGCCACCGAGGGACTCGTCGTCGACCACCTCGCCGAGCGCCATCTTCACCAGCGGCGGCCCTGCCAGGTACATCATCGCGTTCTGGTCGACCATGATCACGTAGTCGCTCATGCCCGGGATGTAGGCGCCGCCCGCGGTGCAGCTCCCGAACACGATCGAGACCGTCGGAATCTTCTCGCGCGACCGTTGGGTGATCGCGCGGAACCCCTCACCACCGGGGATGAAGACATCGGCCTGATTGGGGAGATCCGCGCCCGCGGATTCGATGCAGTGAACCACCGGAAGCCGGTTCTCGAGGGCGATCTCGGCAAGCCGCGCCGACTTGCGAACGCCGGCCTCGTTGATCGCGCCGCCCTGCACGGTCGCCTCGGAGGCGGTGATCAGGACATCGACGCCCTCGACGCGACCGATGCCGCCCACCATCGCGGCGCCCGGATGGCCGCCGTCGTGCCCGCCGGCGAGCGCCAGCAATTCGAGGAAGGGGCTTCCTCGGTCCAAGAGCAGCTCAACGCGATCGCGGGGGAGGAGCTTGCCGCGCGCGACGTGCCGCGCGTTGGCCTTCTCGCCGCCCCCGCCCCGGGCGAGCGCCCAAGCCGCGTGGAGGCCAGCGATCGCCGCGAGGTGCGCCTCCCGCTGGGCCACGAAGCGTTCCGAGCGCGTGTCCACGCGAGAGAGGAAGCGCATCAGGGGCCCCAGACGCCAGACAGCCAACCGAACCACGGAGACCACCACCCTGCGGGAGGCGGTGGCGGCGGCGTGGGATTTGCTGGGGCAAACGGCGTCGTGAAGCCCGTCTCAAACACGCCCGTCTCCCCGGGGGTGAAGGTCTCCACGGGCACAAAGCCGCCGGTGTCGAGGAAGCACGCAGGGTTGAGCTGACTCGGCGTCCCCAGATCGGCCACGCCGCCAAAGATCACGGTCTTCGACTCGCACCACACCACCGAAGAATCATTGAAGATCGTGCTGAAGTTGAACATCAGCGGATCCAACTGGAACGAGACGCCGACCCGCCACGCCCAGCCGGTCGCGTCGACGCGGTCGACCCGAACCCCCGACGACAGGATCTCGATCGCCGTCCCTTGGTTGGGCATCGCCGCGACGGTGTACGTCCCTCGGGAGGGGTAGCCGTGACAGGTCGCCCCCGCGGTGCTGTAGCGGAGGGCTCCGGCCCGGCCCGGCGGGATGACGGCGCCGCCGGTGACGGTGCCGAGCGTCGTCCCGATGCGCACCTGCAGCCCGGTGGGATCGATGCCGACCCCCACCTTGCGGTTGATCACCTCGATGTACTCGGCGCCGTCGTCCGCACAGTCGTTGGGGTTGACCATGATCTCGGTGATCAGGAGGTCCCCATCGCCGAGCGCCGACGCGTCGACCACCGGACCGGTCCACGTGTTGCCCGTTGGCGTACCGGACCCCGTATCGATCGGCGTATCGACGGGCGTATCGCCCCCTCCGCCCGTGGAGAGGCAAGCGTCGTTCGGGTCGCCTGGCGTCCCGAGGTCCACGACGGAGCCTGCGAAGGGGCTCACGCCAAAACACCAAGCGGACTCGTCGTCGTTCAGCCCCGCCGTCAACTTCGACGGGTCGAGCTGCCGCGCGCTCGCGAGCGGCAGGGTCCATCCGGTCGCGTCGATCTGATCGACGACGATGGCGCCGGCTTTGAGGGCGACGATGCCGCCGGTATCGAGCATTCGAGCCGAGGAATACAGCGCATCGTAGCCGACGCCGTAGCACGTTGGTGTGCCGCCCGTAGAGTAGCGCAGGAGCGCGTACCCACCCGCCGGCACCGGTGCTCCCACCGAGAACACAGTCCCGGTGAAGAATTGGATCTGCACCGTCAGGCCTGTCAGGTCGATCGGCGATGTCCCGGGGTTGTAG
>JBJONI010000234.1:0-2990 GCA_046051915.1 Pseudomonadota bacterium | reverse complement strand
CGACGTGGCGGCCGCGCATCAGGTCTTGGGGCGTGGTGGATGGTTGGTGATCGACCGATTCGACCCGGCCAAGGTCGACCGTGCGCGGCGGCTCGAAGCCGCCGAACGCGCCTACGCGATGGGGGAGGGCACGGCGTTCTTCCTGCCGCGAGCGGGGTCTGCCGTCGGGTTTTCCCGCGTTGCCGCCTGTCTGCAGCACGGCCCGATCGAGACGCTCACCCCACGGCACTTCTCGTTCAACAGCCGCGTCGGCATGTGCCCTCGCTGCGAGGGGCTCGGTGTGGTCGATCGGGACCGCGCCGAGCGTGTCTGTCCGGCGTGCCAGGGCGACCGGTTGGCGCCGCTGCCACGGGCCGTGCGCCTCGCGGGTGAGCGCCTGGGCGCGTTCTCGCGGCGAACCGTCGATGAGGCCCTTCAGGCGGTGTCTGCGTGGGCGTTGCGCGGGGCGGACGCCCAGATCGCGGAGCGCCTGGCCGAGGAGCTCCGGCATCGCCTGCGCTTCCTCGTGGACGTGGGGCTCGGGTACCTGACGCTCGACCGCCGCGCCGGCACGCTCTCGGGGGGTGAGAACCAGCGGATCCGCCTCGCGAGCCAACTCGGGAGCGGTCTTTGTGGGGTCACCTACGTACTGGATGAGCCAACCGTCGGTCTGCATCCCCGAGACACCGGCCGTTTGCTCGATACGCTGTTCGGGCTGCGCGACGCCGGCAACACCCTCGTCGTGGTCGAACACGACCTGGAGACGATCGCGCGCGCGGACCACATTCTCGACATCGGGCCGGGCGCCGGCACCGAGGGCGGTCACGTCGTCGCCACCGGGACGCCGCAGGCGTTGGTGCATCAGCCAGCAAGCGTGACGGGGCCTTGGCTGTCGGGCCGGGTGACGATGCCCAAGCGTGCGGAACGTCGCTCCCCTCGTGGCGAGATCGTGCTTCGTGACGCCGCCACCCACAACCTCTCTGTGCCCGAGGTGGCGTTTGGCGTCGGCGTGTGGACGGCGGTCACAGGCGTCAGCGGTGCCGGCAAGTCAACGCTGGTTCTCGATACCTTGGTTCCAGCACTCGCATCGTACCTCGGCGTCGAGGGCCCGCCGGCGGGGCGTCTGGGCAGCCTGTCGGTCGACGCCGCATTGGGGGGCCTCGTCGTCGTGGATGCGGCGCCGATTGGCCGAAACCCGCGCAGCACGCCCGCCACCTTCGTCGGCTTCATGGACCGACTGCGGGCGTTGTACGCGGATACGCCGCTTGCGCGAGAGCGTGGATGGGGTCCGGGTCGGTTCTCGTTCAACGCCGTGGGCGGGCGCTGCGAGGTTTGCGAGGGGCGAGGTGCGCTTCTGCTCGAGATGCACTTCTTGCCGGACGTCTGGGTCCCCTGCTCGGCGTGTCGCGGACGCAGGTATGGCGCCGAGACGCTCGACGTTCGCTTCCGTGGCCACACGATCGCGGATGTGCTTGCGATGCGCGCCGACGAAGCGTTGGAGGTCTTTGCCGCGCAACGGAGCCTGTCGCGCGCGCTCGCGACGATGTGCGAGGTGGGTCTCGGCTACCTGACGCTGGGGCAACCGGGGCACACCCTCTCGGGCGGTGAGGCACAGCGTCTCAAGCTCGTTGCCGAGATGCTCGCCGTGAACACCGCGCGCCGTGGGGCGGGGCGGGTTCTCGTCCTCGATGAGCCCACGACCGGCCTGCACCTCTCCGACATCGCCCGGCTGGTGCAGGCGCTGCATCGGCTGGTGGACGCTGGCCATACCGTGATCACCGTAGAGCACCACCTCGATGTCGTCCGGCAGGCCGATCGCGTCGTGGAGCTCGGCCCCGAGGGAGGCGCGGGTGGCGGCCGCGTCATCGCGTGCGGGACCCCGGAGACGATCGCGGGCCTCGACACCCCGACCGGGGCGGCGCTACGCGCTGAGGACGCGCGTCGCACGGTCGGCGGGTAGGCTAGCGCGCGAAGCTGCCGCGGCAGCGCAGGTCCCCTGCCGCGGTCCAGCCGCACACGCCCCCTTGGCTGCCGTACAGCGCGACGTACGGCGTCGCGGGCAGGGACGCAGACCCGAAGCAGGCCGTCGAACCGTCCGCGCGGAGCGCGCAGCCCCCGGTGCGGGTCACGGCGAGGTCCGTGAAGCCAGTTTCGGCGAGTCGCCACGCCGCGCCGCCCCAACAGGCCACCGACCCGGCGGCGTCCAAGCCGCAGTCGGCCACGTCTCCGGCGCGGACGAGGGCCCACGGTCCTGGGGGCGGTGGGGTGCACGTCCCCCAGCATGCGGCGCCGCCACCACCATCGAGCAGGAGCGTGTGGTCTCCCGCGGCGCTGACCGATGCCCAAGGCCCAACGGGCGCCGGCAACGCGACCGCGGGCCCGACACCCCACGCGACGGCGTCGCCTCCATCGAGGGCGGCCACGTGGCGCGCGCCGCCGCTCCACGTGCCGCGGTCCGCCGTGACGCCGGGGGGAGGTCGCAGCTCCGTGGCGCCCCACGCGACGGGCGTGCCATCCTGGTCGTCCCCGACGCCGCCCGTGCTGGTCAGGGCCCACACCGTCGCGATGCCGGGTGGGGGGCCCTGGACGGGGCCGAAGCCGCGCCAGATGCCCGCGGTGCGACCCGCGAGTCCGACGCCCGCGACCACGGCATCGACGGGATCGGGCGGCCACGCCGCACCATGGGGTTCCTCCCCCCAGCACGTCGTCGTGCCATCGTCCGCGAGGCGTGCGCATCCGTAGCCCACGCCGAGCGCGATGGCGTCCACCGCGACGCTCGGCGCTCCGGCGGGCATGCCGGCCCCCAAGCAGATCGGCGGCGCGTCGTCTCGCATCAGACAGGCACCGGCGCTCCCCATGACGACCTCGGTCCATCCGTCGCCCCATGGCCCGTGCAGCGAAGCATCGAGGCCGCGGCACTCGACCGTCCCCGTGAGGTCGCGCCAGCACGTGTCGAGGTCGCCTGCGACGACGTCGGCCCAAGCCCCTGGTGGTGGCGTCGCCTGACCGAA
>JBJONI010000233.1:0-8400 GCA_046051915.1 Pseudomonadota bacterium | reverse complement strand
CTGTTCCGCGGCGGGCCCGTCCGGCGCCGGGCCGAGGAACTTCGCGCGCGCGTGACGTCCCCCGAAACGCGGTGCGTATTCGTCGCGATCCCGGAATCGATGGTCGTCAACGAGACGCTGGAGACGCGGGAGCGGATGGCGCGCGCGGGCTTGTTGGGCGCTAGGCCGATGGTCGTGCTGAACCGCGCATGGTCGAGCACGTGGTCACCGCAGGCGATCACCGCGCTGGATGCAGCGCGCGCGGCTGCGGCTGCGGCCCCCGACCAGGTGCCGGCGGGCGTGGTGGGATGGCTGGGCGAGGGGGCGTGGCGGCTGGATCGCCAGCGGGCCACCGAAGCGGCGAAGGCTCGGCTCGCGGCTGCCTTTGGGGACGTCGATGTCGTCGTGGAGCACGGAGCGCTCGGCTGGGTGCGCGCATGAGCCTGCGATCGACGCTCACCCAAGCGCGTCTGCTGATGGTCGTGGGGTCCGGAGGGGTCGGCAAGACGACCACCTCGGCCGCCTTGGCGCTCGCCGCCGCGTGCCTTGGGCGGCGCGTGGTCGTGTTGACGATCGACCCCGCCAAACGCCTCGCCAACAGCTTGGGGCTCGAGCAGATGGGGGGCGAGCCGACACAGATCGACCTGTCGTCGCTCGGAGAGGTGGTCACCCCGGGTGGGTCCTTGTGGGCGCTGATGCTCGATGCACGCGGTACGTTCGACGGTTTGGTCACCACGGTTTCGCCCGATCCAGCGCTCGCCCAACGCATCCTCGGCAACCGCGTCTACCAAGCGATGGCCGACGCCCTCGCGGGCAGCCAAGACTACATGGCGAGCGAGAAGCTGCACGACCTGTTGCGCGACGACCGGTTCGACCTCGTGGTGGTGGACACGCCACCGGTCGAAAACGCGCTCGACTTCCTCGAGAGTCCTGGTCGCGTCGTCCGTTTCCTCGATGAGAAGGTCGTCGGTTGGTTCGTCCCCGCCGAGGCCCCGCGCGGTGCGT
Source organism: Pseudomonadota bacterium (assembly GCA_046051915.1). Taxonomy (GTDB): domain Bacteria; phylum Myxococcota_A; class UBA796; order UBA796; genus JBEIFN01. Next base: position 7,416 of record JBJONI010000233.1, on the reverse strand, counting down.
TGGCTGGGCTCGCCGCGAGGCTCGCGGCGGGTCCGGCCCGCGTGGTCCAAAGCTTGCTCGAAGCCGTGTTTGGGACCGAATTTGTGTCGGACTTCTCAGAGTTCATGACGCTTTTTCAAGCCCTGTTCCGTGGGTTTCGAGACCGCCACGCCGCGGTGGCAGCAGACCTGGTCGATCGACGAACGCGCTTTGTGGTGGTGACGGCGCCGACCGCGGCGAGCGTACGGATCGCGTCGTTCTTCCACGCCGAGCTCGACAGGCGCGGCCTGCCGTACGCGGGGACCTTGATCAACCAGCTGCACGAGGTCGCGGTCAGCGCGCCGGACGACGCGCTGGCGTGGCTCCGCGACGAGGTCGGCGAGGCGTCGGCGACCGTGTTGGGTGCGAGGTTGACGGAGGCTCACCGCGAGCGTCTCGCCCTCGCCGACGAGGAGCGCCGTTTGTTGGCCCCGTTGGCGCCGCGCATCGCGGCCGACGAGGCGCGCGGCGCGTTCTGGTTGCGTGTGCCGCGCGCTCTCGCCGACGTGCACGACCTCGCCGCCTTGGCGGCGATGGCCCAAGGCTACGAGGCGCCCGTCGGTCGTTCGTGAAGATGGCGTCACACCGGGTTACATGGCCCCGATCGGAGGATGGATGGACCCGTTTGCGCAGTCGGTGGTCCCGATCCGCATCGAAGACGAGATGCGGAACTCCTACCTGGACTATTCGATGTCCGTCATCATCGGGCGAGCGATCCCCGATGTCCGCGACGGCTTCAAGCCGGTCCACCGTCGCATCCTGTACGCGATGCACGGCATGGGCCTGCTGCACAGCCGCAAGTACAGCAAGTGCGCCGGTGTCGTCGGTGAGGTGCTCAAGAAGTACCATCCGCATGGTGATAGCGCCGTGTACGATGCGCTTGTTCGCATGGCGCAACCTTGGAACTTGCGGTACCTGCTCGTAGAGGGCCAAGGAAACTTCGGCAGCGTCGACGGCGACCCGGCGGCCGCCTACCGCTACACCGAGAGCCGCATGACGGCGCTTGCGGAGGAGCTCCTCACCGACATCGAGGAGTCGACGGTCGACTTCGTCGCCAACTTCGATGGCACGACCGAGGAGCCCGAAGTCCTCCCGTGTCGGTTCCCGAACCTGCTGGTGAATGGGTCCGAGGGCATCGCGGTGGGCATGGCGACGAAGATCCCGCCGCACAACCTCGGCGAGGTTGTCGACGGATGCGTCGCGCTGCTCGACGACCCTGAGTTGAGCGACGACGACCTGATGGCCTACATCCCAGCGCCTGACTTTCCCACGGCGGGTACGATCTATGGGCGGGCGGGCGTTCGGGAGGCCTACACCACGGGCCGCGGCAAGATGCTCGTGCGTGGCCGCGCCGAGTTCGAGACGCTCGACAACGGTCGCGTGGCGATCGTGATCGATGAGCTGCCCTACCAGGTCAACAAGGCGCGTCTGATCGAGTCGATCGCCGACTTGGTCAAGGAAAAGCGCATCGAGGGCATCGCCGCGCTCCGCGACGAATCCGACCGCCAAGGGATGCGGATCGTGGTCGAGCTCAAGCGCGACGCGGTGGGGGAGGTGGTGCCCAACCACCTGTACAAGCACACCGCGCTGCAGAGCACGTTCTCGGTGATCCTGCTCGCGATCGTCAACGACCGGCCACGCGTCCTCACGCTGCGCGAGATGCTGTCGCATTACCTCGCCCATCGTCGGGAGGTGACGCTGCGTCGAAGCCGGTTCCGGCTTCGCAAGGCCCGGGAGCGCGCGCACCTTCTCGAGGGGTTCCTCAAGGCGCTCGACCTGATCGACGCGATCATCACCACGATCCGCGAAGCGTCTTCGGTGCCGGACGCCCGGGAGGCGTTGGTCGAGCGCTTCGGCTTCAGCGAGTTGCAAGCCCAAGCCATCCTCGACATGCGCCTTCAGCGTCTGACGGGCATGGAGCGTCAGAAGATCCTCGACGAGTACACCGAGGTCAAGGCGCAGATCGCCGAGCTCGAGGCCATCTTGGGCTCCGAGGACAAGCTGCGGGAAGTGGTGCGGGGCGAGTTGGTCGACGTGCGCGAGCGCTTCGCGGACCCGCGTCGCACGCGCATTGTCGACAACCACGCCGAGCTCCGCATGATCGATCTCGTCGCGCCTGAAGATCAGGTCGTGACGATGTCGCACGCCGGCTACATCAAGCGGTGCAAGCCGGATGCTTGGCGGACCCAAAAGCGCGGCGGCATGGGCAAGCGCGGGATGGCGACGCGGCAGGAGGACTTCGTCACCCGCCTGTTCATCGCCAACACCCACAGCTTGATGCTTGTGTTTACCGACCAAGGGACGGTGTTCCCTCTGCACGTCTACGACGTGCCGGAGACCGAGCGCGACAGCCGCGGTCGTCCGATCGTCAACCTCGTGCCGGTCCCCGGCGACGAGGCGGTCAAAGCCGTCGTTCCCGTGCCAGAACTCGACACCGAGGACGTCAGCCTGCTGTTCGTGACCCGTCAGGGCCTCGTCAAGCGCACGGCGCTGTCGCAGTTCCGCAACCTGCGTCTTGGCGGCATGCGTGCTGCCGGCGTGGCGGAGGACGACGCCTTGGTCGTCGTGCGCGTCGTCGAGCGGGAGGACCTGCACGTCGTCCTGTTCAGCCGAGGCGGCAAGTGCATCCGGTTCCCGCTCGCCGACGTGCCGGTCTACGGGCGCTCAGCCCGCGGCAACTACGGCATGGACCTGCCGTCGGGCGACGAGGTGATCGACGCGGTGCTGGCGCCTGCGGACGCGCTGTTGGAGACGGCCGACGACGAGGAGGTCGTCGAAGAGACGGAGATCGGTGAGGAGGGCGGCGAGGAGGTCGTTGAGGCCGACACCGCGACGTCGCTGCTCACCGTCACCGAGCTCGGGTTTGGCAGCCGGATCCCGTTCGAGGCGTACCGCTTGCAGCGTCGCTACGGCAAGGGCATCCTCGCGTTCCGGACGGGAGAGGCCACGGGCAAGGTCGTGGGTGCGATCGAGGTCGCCCCGGACGATCAGCTGATGCTCGTCACCGACACCGGACGCGTGATCCGGATCGCCGCGGGCAGCGTGCCCAAGCGCCGGAGCCGCGCGGTCAAGGGCGTTCGGTTGATGCGGTTGGATGCCGGCGAGCGGATCGTCGACATCGCCCGGCTCGCGGAGGTGGAGGTCGAAGAAGAGGCCGACGCCGACGGGGGCACGATCTTGGAGCCGTCCGAAGCGAACGCCCCGTCGGCACCGCCGGTGGCCTTCGTCGAGATCGATGGGGAGGATGACGCGTGAGTCGCCGCCCGCTGGTGGCGACGGCGGCCTGGATCGCCGTCGTCGCTGGTGGGGCGATGCTGCTCGGCGTCGGCTTGGGAAGGGCCCCGTGGTGGCCGTGGGTCCAGGTCGACGGCGACGCGACGTTCGCCGGCGCGCTGTCGGACCAACTGTCGGACGGCGCTGCGCTGGCCGAGTTGGTCCGGACGGCGCGAGACGGCGACCAAACGGGGCAGACACGGGCCCGTGCAGCGACGTTGGCGCTGGCGCTTGGGTTGACGGCGCCTGACGCGTTGGCGCAGGTCACGCCGCTCGCGGAGGCCTTGGCCGACGATCCGCGCGTCCCGCCAGATGCCCGGGCGAGGCTCGGGCATCTGTTGTCGATCGTGTCGCGCGGGACAGCGACGACGCGCGACGTCGCAGGGCTGTCGGCGCAGGATGCGGTCGGGCTGATCCTGCGCGACCCGACCTACACGGACGAGGCGCGGGTCGAGCAGTTGGCGACGCTCGCGGAGCAGCACCCGGAGATCGCGGCTTGGGCCCTGCTCAACGCCGCGTGGGTCGAGCATGGTCGTCGTGGCCTGTTCCTGCACGCGGAGGCACGCTACCGCGAGGCCCTCGCCGCGAGTGACGGGGACCATCGCGTGGCAGCGGCCGCGCAAGCCGGTCTCGATGCGCTCCAGGCGTTGCGGGTCTGGCGAGCGGCCAAGCTCGCTGCCGTCACGCCGAAGGGGGCCGCTCCCAAGGTCGTCGACCGGGGCGGGCCGCTCGACGAGGGGGAGGACGCGCCCACCCCTTGACCCGCGCGGGCCGTCGGATGCGCAGTGGGCTACGGAAGCGCAGGGAGGCGTGATGGACCGGTCGCGGCGGCTGATGGAGCGTGCGCAGGCGGTGATCCCGGGTGGCGTGAATTCGCCAGTGCGCGCGTTTCGCGCGGTCGGTGGGCACCCGCCGTTCATCGCGCGGGCCGAACGCAACCACCTGTACGACGTGGACGGCTTTGCTTACGTCGATCTGGTGTCCTCTTGGGGTGCGATCATCGCGGGTCATGCGAACCGAAAGGTCGTCGAAGCCGCTGCAGAGGCCGCCATTCGGGGCTCGACGTATGGCGCCCCGACCGAGGGCGAGGTCGCGCTCGCGGAAGCGATCGTCGCACGCGTCCCGAGCATCGAGCAGGTTCGGTTGGTTTCGAGCGGCACTGAGGCGACGCTGCACGCGATCCGGCTCGCGCGCGCCGCGACCGGACGCGACCTGATCGTCAAGATCGATGGCTGCTACCACGGCGCGCACGACGGGTTGCTGGTCGGCGCTGGGTCGGGCGTCGCGACGTTTGGCATCCCCGGCAGCCCCGGGGTGCCGGCCGCGCTTGCAGGCCTGACGTTGGTCGTCCCGTTCAACGACGCGCAGGCGATGGCGGACGTGTTCGCGGTGCACGGGGACGCGATCGCGGCGGTCATCCTCGAGCCGATCGCCGGCAACATGGGCTGCATCCCGCCGCAGCCGGGCTACCTCGAAGCCGTCCGGTCGATCACGCAACGGTACGGGTCGCTGCTCGTCTTTGATGAGGTCATGACGGGTTTTCGCGTCGCGCCGGGAGGTGCCCAAGCCCTGTACGACGTCACGCCTGACCTGACCTGCTTGGGCAAGGTCGTCGGCGGTGGGTTTCCCCTCGCCGCGTTTGGCGGACGAGCGGACCTGATGCAGCGACTCGCGCCGGTCGGACCGGTCTACCAAGGGGGAACGCTCTCCGGCAATCCTGTCGCTGTCGCCGCCGGGCGCGCGACGTTGGAGCAGCTCGACGGGATGGCGTACCTTGCGTTGGAGGCCGCAGGTCAGGCGATCGAGGAAGCGCTACTTCCGGCGTGCGCGTACCACGGGCTGTCGTTCTCGCGCGTGGGTTCGATGTTTACCCTGTTCTTCCGCCCTGACGCCCCGCGCAACTTCGCCGAGGCCAAGGAGAGCGACACCGCGCTGTTCGCGACCTTCTTCCAAGCGGCGCTGTCGGGCGGTGTCTACCTCCCTTGTAGCCAGTTCGAGGCGGCGTTTTTCAGCCTGACGCTACAGGGCGACGACCTCGAAGACGCGATCGACGGGCTGTGCGCGGCCCTCGTCGCGATCGACTGAACCGCGTTGCTCGTCGAGGCGTTCCTGGTGCAAACGGCCCTGTTCGGGTTTGCGCTCGGGGTGGCGTCTGCGATCCACCGGGGGATCCAGCCGACCCTTCCCTACCTTGGAGCCGGTGTTTGGCTTCTCGCGTTCCTCCTCACGTCGTCGCGGATGCTGCCGGTGGACCGCCACGGGACGTTGCGCCCTGCGACCGATCGGGTCGGCCGTGCCGGGGCACTCTTGCACTTGCCCGCCTCGATCCTCACGGGTGTCGTGTCGGCTTCGGTCTTTGGTGGCGCACCCACTGCGTGCGCGTGGGCTTGCATTGGCGGTGGAACCGTGTTGTACGCGTGCGTCGAACGCCTCCGTGCTTCGGACGCGCGCACTGCGCTCCGGGGTGTCGGTAAGCCCAACCTGAGGTCGTGATGCTTCTGGCTTCCGGATTCTCCTGGTTCCACCTCGTCGCTCCCCACGGCGAGGGCGTGGTCGTCCAGGCAGCGCCGATGCTGATGGCCGCGTCGCTGGTCAGTTTGCTGGTGTGCGCGTTCGCTTTTGTGGCGCGCGCTGGTCTTGAGACCGCGAAGCGGCGGGCGGGCACCGAGGCCTACGCCGCCTCGGGGAGCCTCTCGGCGCTCACGATCGCGGAGTACGTCGTCGGCGGCTTCAAGGGCATGATGGACGGCATGATGGCGCCCCGGTACACCCGGGTGTTCCTGCCGGTCGTCATGGGCCTCGTGTTCTACATCTTCGTCGGCAACGTGCTCGGGCTGATCCCGGGGTTCCTCCCGCCGACGCAGGACTTCGCCCACAACGCTGCGATGGCGCTCACGGTGATGGTGGTCTATTGGGCCGCGGGTCTGTTGACCTCGCCCAAGGAGTTCATCCACCACATCATCGGCCCAGCGTTGTTTCTGGCGCCGCTGTTCATCCCGCTCGAGCTGTTGACCTACCTGGTCATCCGCCCGGCGACGCTCACGATTCGCCTCGGTGCCAACATGATTGGCGACCATGCCGTGTTCGGCGCGATGAGCTCGATCATTCCCGTGCTGTTGCCGGTCCCCTTCTTGATGCTCGGGATGCTCGTCTCGACCATTCAGTCGGCGGTCTTCGCGCTCCTCACGACCATCTACATCTCGATGACGCTGCCTCACGGCGATCATCACGACTCTCACCACTGACCTTTCACACCATCCCTTTCGGGATCGGAGGCCCCATGAAGTCCCACAAGAGCATGATCCTGGTTGCGGTGATGGTGTCCGCGCTCGTCCTCGGCGGCGACGCGTTCGCCCAGACCGTCGCGGCCCCGGGCGCTGACGCCTACCAGAAGGCCGGCTCCGCCATCGGTCTCGCGATCGCCGTCTTCGGCGGCGCGATGGCCCAGGGCAACGCCGCCCGCGGCTTCTACGAGTCGGTGGCGCGCAACCCGCAGGCCGCCGGCGCGATCAACGCCGCGTTCTTCGTCGGTATGGCGCTCATCGAGTCGCTCGTTCTGCTCGCCTTCCTCGTCGCGGCCGGCCTGATCTGAGGCCTTCGCGCCTCCCCTGTGGGGCGCGGTCGTTCACAGCGTTCGTCCCCTGCTCGGGTCTCCGGGCAGGGGTCGTCCTGTTTTGGGGACGAAATCCGCGCGCAGACGTGCTAAGGGCTCGCGCGGAGGTCGAATGCGCAAGGAATGGACGCTGTTGGGCCTGCTGGTCGGCACGTGCGCGGCAAAGAAGCCTGCGCCGCCGCCGCCTCCGAGCCCGGGCTGGAACGTCGTCGCCGAGGGGCGCTGCTGGCACCCGCCGGATTGGGAGAGCTTGGGCACCACCGATCGTCGCACGGCGCGCTCCGAGGCCATCGCGGCCTTGGTCGCGCTCGGCCGTGGGGACGAGGGCTCGCCGCTCGCCATCGACATGGGCAACTTGGAGCCGCTAGAGACGCTGCTGCTGGGCTACCCCGACAAGGTCGAGGCGATCTCCGGGGAGCTTGAGGCGCTGTGCCGCGGGGCGCTGACGGGTGCGGGTGTCTCGGCCTACCAAGCTTGGTACGATGCCCTGTCGGAGCGGCTCAACCAAGGCG
>JBJONI010000232.1:0-5259 GCA_046051915.1 Pseudomonadota bacterium | reverse complement strand
GGAAGTTGACCGTAGCCTGCGACGACCGGCGCCCAAGCGCCCAGATCCTCCCGGTCGATCTCCAACCGATCGGCCTCGTCATCGAGCCAAGCAGCGGCCGCGAGAATGTTCGCCTCGCGCTCCGACCGCGCCGCTTCCACCGTCACGCCGGCGAGCCGCGCGCCAGTCTCCAGGACGTCCCCACGAAGCGCCATCACGCCAAACGCAGGCTCCCATCCAGGAATTTCGCGCTCTCCCGCCACCATCTGACCGCCCGTCTCGGCGACCGAGATCGAGAGCAGCAGGTCGACCGGGACACCGAATCGCTCCGCCGCCTCTCGAAACGCAGCCGTGGGGTGCGAGCGAACGGCGTCCTCGACGACCACCTGCGCGACGTCGACCGAGCCACCCAGCGACGGTGCCGCATCGACGTCGACGTCGACCGGGGCCTCTCCGCAACCCGCCAACCAGAGCAACCCACCGAAGACGATCGTGCGCATCGGGACCTCGTGCAACAGGCCTCTCAACGGCCTCGTTGCGCGCGCAACCTAGCCCAAGGCGCAGCCACCGGCCATCCGCGGCTGCGTTGCAGAACGACTTTTCGCAAGAATGCAAAACGCCGGGGCCGCGACGGCCGCCGCGACGCGCGACGTCCGCCGTTCCCCGCGCCGCGCGCTTCAGGACTCGACGTCGAGGAGCACGAGCGCCCACGTGCCGACGAGTACCAAATCACCGATGTCGATCGTGACTTGTTCCTGTACCCGAACCGCTTGGGCGGAGGCCTCCGCGAGCCACCAGGTCGCGCACTTGTCGTGCCGTGGGACGAGGACGTGTCCGTCGACGCTCGCATGCAAGGCACACTGGTGACGCCCTGCCAGCGCCCGGTCGAGTGTGAACGCCCGTTCGCGGGCACGCGCAGCGTTGGGCCCCGCCGCCCATCGCAGCTGCGCCTCACCACGTCGGTCCGCCAGGAGGAACCCGGGATGTTCCGGCTCTCGCCCAATCTCCAGCGTCTGCCCCAACGACAGCGGCACCCGCTGGTTCGAGGCCGACAGCAAGACCCCCGCGTACGCACCGCGAAGGGCGCGGTAGCGGTACACAACGCCCTCGATCTCGGCCGTGATCCCGTCGTGGAGCGGCTGCGGTGCGTCGACGGCGACCGCGCGCCCCCCGATCACGCCACCCTGCCGCAGCAGCGTCATGCGGACGCCGTCGGCACCCACCTCGATGCGCGCGAGCGGCTGCTCCACGCGGTTCATCCAACGGCCGTCCGAGGCGAGGTCGTAAGCGTAGCCCACCACCAGGTCGCCCATCGGCATCGCGGGCAACGCCAGCCCCCCGAGGGCGAGCACGCCCGTCGCGGCGACGTCGAAGACGAGGGTGTCGCCGCCGCCCGTGGACCGCGCCGTCCGAGCGCCATCGCCCGCCGCGCGCACGAGCGCCTTGTCGATCGTCTCGGGCGCACCGACGACAAGGCCACGCCCTGCCGTCGTCCATCCGTGCCGATCGCCCGGCGCCACGGTGCGGACCGCCCACCAGACCTGCGCCGGATCGGGGAGCCCCACCGCGTCGGCCGCACCTCGAAGCGCGTCATCGAGTTGGGTGAACCCTTCGAACAAGACGGTCGCCGTGATCGGTAGATGGGGGATCGACTCGCCCGCTCGCAAACGAAGCAGCGTCCCCTTCCGCGCGGCCGCGAGCACGGGGGCAGGCAAGGTCGTTTGGTGGGCCGCGACCAGACGGCTGACGTCGACCAGCCCGGGGACGCCCTTGAGCTCCAACGCCGCGGCGGGCTCCCATGCGACCTCAGAGGCGTTCATGCAAGCGCGCGTCGCGGGCGCAAACCACGCCTCGCCCGGGGGCGCTTGGTTCAAGATGCGACTCGCGAGGTTGACGGGGTCCCCGAAGACATCGCCGTCCACCGCCTCGACGTCGCCCGTCGCGAGGCCGATCCGCAGCACCAGCCCGCCGCCACGCTTGTGCGTCGCCTCCAGGATCGCGGTCGCCGCGCGCACCGCCTCCGTCGCGCTGTCGAACAAGCACAGGAAGGAGTCGCCCAGGTTCTTCACGACTTCGCCGTGATGGGCGGCCACGGCCGGGCGCACGATCGCCTCGTGCTCGGCGATCAACCGGAGCACCCCTTCCCGATCCGAACGGGCCACCTCTTCGGTGAATCCCGTCTGGTCGGTGAACAGCACCGTACGCGTCAACGTAGCCAAAGTGTCCTCGGCGCCCGCCCTCGTCCCGACCGCGGCCGGATCGGCACCCCGTGAGCGGACGGGGAGCCGTCGGCAGGCTACTCCGCCAAAGGCCGGGCGTCGACCCCTTGATCGCCCCCTCCCCCCCGTCTCCCGATCGGCGGAGTACCGCCGAAAATCAGAACTCTGGCCCCAAGAGTCTGTACGATGCCGCCGCCTGCGCTCTCGGTCAACATCAACAAGTACGCCCTGCTCCGCAACAGCCGTGGCCACGACACGCCCAACTTGCTGCAGGCGGCTGCGCTGTGCATCGAAGCGGGAGCGCAAGGCATCACCGTGCACCCCCGGCGCGACCAGCGGCACGTGCGGTACGACGACCTCGCGCCCCTCGGCACCTGGCTCGCCCGAGAGCATCCCCACATCGAGTGGAACATCGAGTGCGAGGACCACCCCGAGATCGTCGACCAGGTGATCCGACTGCGCCCCCATCAATGCACCCTCGTCCCGGTCACGCCGGGCGAGGTCACCAGCGACCACGGCTACCGGTTCCCCGACGACATCTCGCGCCTCACCCCGACGCTCCAACGGCTGCGACAGGCCGGCATCCGGACGTCGCTGTTCGTCGACCCCGACCCCGACAACCTGCGCCGCGCCGCGGGCCTGCCGACGGACCGCGTCGAGATCTACACCGGCCCGTATGCTTGGGCGTTCGGAACCCCCGACGCGCCGGCCGCCCATCAGGCGGTGGTCGCGACGGCCGCCGTCGCCGGCGAGCTCGGTTGGGGTGTCAACGCTGGCCACGACCTCGACCGACACAACCTGCCCGCCCTCGCGTCGATCGCCAACCTCGCGGAGGTGAGCATCGGCCACGCCCAGATCTGCCGCGCCCTCGAGGTCGGCACCCACCAGAGCGTCCAAGAACTGTTGCGCGCGCTCGATCCCACGACCTCGGAGAGCCCATGACCCGCTTCCTGCTCACCGCCTGCGCCGTTCTCGCGTGGTCCTGCGGCGCCCCGTGCACGGAGATCGGTTGCGCCGAGGAGGGCCTGACGGTCACCCTCGCGCCAAGCCAAGGGTGGAACGCCGGCGTGTGGCAGTTCGCCGGCACGGCCGACGACGTGGCGTTCGACTGCCAGATCAACCTGCCCGTGGTCGACCTCGAAGCCCTCGTCTGCGGCAGCATCGGCACCGTCCAATTCGTGGACGGCGTCCCGACAACGCTGTTCCTGTCGGGCGACAGCTACGACGACGTCTCGGTGACGGTCCGCTGGCTCGCCCCCGGCGAGACCGCCTTCGCCGACGTCGCGACCCTGACGGAACCCGTCGACTACGACAAGTTCTACCCCAACGGAGACCAGTGCCCACCGGGATGCGACGCCGCGACCACCGTGTTCTCCTTCGAGACGTCTGCCGATGTCTCGCCCCCTGACACGGCCGACACCGCGGGCTAACCGCGCGCACCGGAGGTACCATGGCCATCCCCGCCCAAGAGGTCGCGAAGAAGTTCGATCGCGTCGCTTCGACGTACGACTTCCTGACGGGACTCAACCCCGGCTACGGAGACCATGTCGCGCAGAGCGCGCGTCGGATGCAGCTCGGACCGAAGGCGCGGATCCTTGACTTGTGCTGCGGCACGGGCACGTCCACCGCAGCGATCCGGTCAGCCTACCCCGATGCCGAGATCGTCGGGCTCGACATCTCCGCCGGCATGCTCGACAAGGCCCGCAAGAAGCCGAACCTCCACGCCACGTTCATCCATGGCGATGGCATGGATCCCGGAGCCCACGTCGAGGGGACGTTCGACGGCATCTTGATGGCCTACGGCATCCGCAACATGCCGGACAAGGACGTCGCCCTCGCCAACGTGCTGCCGCTGCTCAAGCCCGGCGGCGTCATCGCGTTCCACGAATACTCCGTGGCCGACTCGGCTTGGTCGACCGCGGTGTGGAATGCGGTGTGCTGGACGATCATCATCCCCGGCGGGGTCCTCACGGCGCCAGGCTCCGACATCTACACCTACCTGCGCCGCTCCGTGGTCGACTTCGACGGCGTCGCGGCGTTTGAGCAACGGCTGCTGCGGCACGGCTTCATCGACGTTCGCACCGAGCCGATGGCCGGCTGGCAGCGCGGCATCCTGCACACGTTCCTCGCGCGTCGGCCGGCTGAGGCCTCCGCGTGACCGGCACCGCTTGGGCACTTGCTGGCGCCCTGAAGGTCGCCCTCGCCGTCACGTTCAAGACGGTCGCGACGGTCGAGGTCGTCGGCGCCGGGGATGACCGCGCCGCGTCTCGTCTCGAGACGGTGGTGCAAGCCGACCTCGACGGCCTCGTCGCGTGCTGGGCGGCGGCGAAGCCCGACGACGACGAGCCGCTGCACTTCCTCACCGCCATTGCGAAGATGAACCCGTTGGATGGTCGCATCCGTCGTTGGGACGTCTCGGCCGCAACCGGCAGTGAGGCCCTCGACGCATGCCTCGCCGACCGCGCGGCGACCTGGGTGATCGCGCCTGCGCCACAATTCGCGGACCGGTACCGGGTCACGATCCGCTACGCATGGGTGGACGAGGCCGGCCGCCTCGCGGCGCCACCCAAGCCCTGAGGCCCGCGACGCGCCCTACAGCGCGCCTTCCCGCGTCGTCGACGCACGCGGATCCACGACCCACAGGGCGCCCTTCGCACGCGCGATCCACACCCCCGCGGCCAGCGGTTCCTCGGACAACGGCCCCCCTCCGATCGGCATCCAACGGCGGGGAGCGCCTGCGCAGCCGGCCCCTCGCTCGACCACCAGGCCGGCGCCGCGCGTCGTCGAGCGGCACCGCACCACCCGCCACGGCTGGTCGGCGGCGACCTGCGGCCAACGCGCCAGCAAGCCGTCACGGAAGCGGACCTCGACGTCCGCCGCGGTCGCAAGGTCCAACCCCGTGTGCAGCCAAGCGTCGCGCTTGCTGCGGTAGTTCACGTCGGTCCGAACCTCATCGTGCAGCACGCGCCGATCGCCCGCGAAGACGTCGACCCGTGCACCGATTCCCTGCCGGTTGTCGGGTTCATCCACCCGCAACGTGATCCAGTGGCGCCCGCCGCCC
>JBJONI010000231.1:0-2643 GCA_046051915.1 Pseudomonadota bacterium | reverse complement strand
ACGTACGACCTCGCTTACGACGACAAGGGCAAGCTGTGGGGCGTCACCGACAACGGGTGGCTCGTCAAGTTCAAGAAGCCCGGCGTCGTGGAGTTCAAGGTCCGTTTCTCGACGGCCGCCGTGCCCTCCCCACGCTTGGTCGTCTACGACGCCGTCGCTTGGATCTCGAGCGGCGATCACGTGCGCCGCGTCGACGCCATCGCGCTGTTCGACGAGCAGGTCGCCGCCGAGAGCGCGCCGTAGTGGTCTTCGGGGGACACCCACCCGGCGTCGACACGTTATGGCGGCTCGGGGCCCGACAGGTCCAAAGCATCGCCGGCGGTTCGCCGCGGGAGGAAAGTCCGAGCTCCACAGGGCAGGGTGCCGGGTAACACCCGGTCGGGGCGACCCGGAGGAAAGTGCAACAGAGAGCAGACCGCCCGGTCGCTTCGGTGACCGCGGGCCACGACGGGGGCGACCCCGCACGGGCTTGGACCGGGTTCCCGGTCGGTAAGGGTGAAAGGGTGCGGTAAGAGCGCACCGGCGGCCCCGGTAACGGGGTCGGCCAGGCAAACCCCATCCGGAGCAAGACCGAGAAGAGAGCGTTCGAGGGCGGCCCGCCCGAGCTCTCGGGTTGGTTGCTGGAGGCCGTCGGTAACGGCGGTCCTAGAGGAATGATGCTTGCCCGCGCGGGTGCGAGCCTTCGCGGGGACAGAACTCGGCTTACGGACCTGTCGGACCCCAACCCTCACGATCACGCGCCGCTGTCGGCCGCGACCTCGCCCGCCGGCGTCGCGGGAGCCAGCGCCGGGGCGTCGTCTCGGCCTGCGGCGGGGGCGTCCGAGGGCACCAGGTGTCGACCGGTGCGGGTCACGCGGTACCCTTGCAGGTGGGCCTCCTCGGGCAGATCGGGCCCGTTCTTGAAGATGTCGCCGAAGCCGAAGAAGTCGATCGCGGCCTCCTCGGGCGACACGTCGAGGATCGCGTAGCCACGGAACGACCCCGTTCCCCAGAACACCTGAGGCGGATCGGTGTTCACGCCACCGCCCGGCGATGTGATGCTTCCGGCCACGATCTCGACGCCTTCCGATCCGAGCCCGGTCTCGGGGTCGTAGCCGTTGGACGGGTCGTCCACGATGTCCAGCGCCTCGAAGCGATGGACGTCTCCGACGACGACGATCGGGACGGACCCGGTGGGCGCGAGCGCATCGAGGAACCGGCGCCGTGCGTCGCGCCCCCAGCCGCCACCGCTGCCGTCGGGCGCGCGAGAGGCGAAGGTCGATGGGCTCCCGACGACGGTCCACGGCGTCGTGATCGTGGGCGCGAGGGCGTCGAGCCACGCCTGTTGGGAGCTGCCGAGAAACAGACTGCCTGCATCCTCTTCGGGCCACAGGAAGCGTCGCTGCCGGTCGATGAGCACCAGCGTCATTAGGTCGCCGAACGCGAAGTGGCGGTAGATGCGGTTGCCCTCCAGACGGGTCGGCATCCATTCGGCGTAGGCCTGCAACGCCGCTGCCTTGCGCTGCTCCCAATCGCCATCCTCGGGTTGGTGGTTGGACGCGCCGCCGACGAACGGGTCGCAGGCGAATTCGTGGTCGTCCCACACGTGGAGGAACGGGTTCTGGCGGTGCACTTCGGCGAGATCTGGGTCCCGGCGGTAGTGCGCGTAGCGCAGCCGGTCGTCGTCGAGCGTCACCATCTCTTGAGGCGGCTCGAGTTCACGCAACGTGCCGTATGTCTCACCGGAGCCTTCGTTCGCGTACTCGTAGACGTAGTCGCCGAGGTGCACGACCGCGTCGAGGTCGGCGCGCCCGGCCATGTGTCGGTACGCGTGGAACCAGCCGTAGGCGTAGTTGGAGCAGGAACAGACCGCGAGGCGGGCGCGCGTCGTCGGAGCGGCTGGCAGAGTCCGGGTGCGGCCCACGGGAGACCAGATGCCGAACGCCGCGAACCGGTAGAAGTAGGTCGTCCCCGCCGCCAACGCCGTCGCTTCGACGGTGAGGCAGCCGTCGCGGGCGCGTTGCGCGTACGTGAACGAGGCGCTCAAACGGCGCGTGAAGTCCGGGTCCTCGGCGACCTCGACGAAGACCTCGGCCTCGTCGACACCCTCAGGCAGGTCGACGCGCGTCCAAAGCAACACCGCGTCTTGCAGCGGGTCGCCGCTCGCTACGCCATGGGCGAACGTGTCGGGCGCGCCTCGGGCACCCTCCCAAGCGTAGGAGGGCAGACCGTCGCCCGAGGCCTCGCCGCAGCCGATGTCGGGCAGCGCCACCGCGGCGATACCTGCCGCGCTCATCGCTTCGAGGAACGCCCGCCGTGTCCACGCCATGTCGGCCTCCACCCCACGCAGTGTAGGTGGACGGCCGGGCCGAGGGGTGACGAGGCTGCGACGCCTTCACGTCGTGGGTTGTCACATCCCTTGCGGGACGCCCCTGTGTGGCTACGACAGCGTGGCTGGAGGGGTCATGCTGGACACCAACCTCGCGCTCGCGCGCATCGACGGGTCGTCGGGTACCCTCGCCGACTACGACGGCAAGGTGCTGCTGATCGTGAACACGGCGAGCAAGTGCGGTTTTACGCCGCAGTACAAGGGCCTCGAGGTGCTGTGGAAGCAGTTTGCGGACCAAGGGCTGGTGATCCTCGGCTTCCCTTGCAACCAGTTCG
>JBJONI010000230.1:0-5094 GCA_046051915.1 Pseudomonadota bacterium | reverse complement strand
CGCGCCGAGCGCGGCCAGATCTTCGGAGAGGCGCGACGGCGTGTCGTGGGCCGACGAGGCCTCCTCTGCGTCACCCATGTGCCACGCCTCCCAACATCCCCTTGCAGGACGGCCCCACGTGGGTTGACATAGCCCCGAGGTGACCCATGCGCTTCCTCGGGAAGGAGTACGACGGGACGGGTGCCGTCGTCGCCATCGTCGATTCTGGCGTGAACGCCAACGACCCACGTTTGGCCGGCGCGCGCATCGAGGGATGGTCGCTCGCGCTGTCTGCGTCGGGCCACGCGTCGATTGGACCCGACTTTTCCGACCAGATCGGCCACGGCACCGACTTGGCCGTCGCCGTCCATCGGATGGCGCCGGGAGCCACGCTCCTCGCCGTCAAGATCATGGGAGAGCGCCTGCGCGCGCCGTCTGAGTTGATGGGTGCAGGCATTGAGACGGCGTCCCTTCGCGGCGCGCACGTGATCACGCTGTCGATCGGGACGCCGAACATGAACAAGGCGCTCCGCCTGCGGGAGTGCTGCGGTCAGGCGATGGACCGTGGCAGTTTGGTCCTCGCGGCAACGCACCCGAACGGCGATCGCATCTATCCTGCGGAGCTGCCCGAAACGCTCGCCGTCGCGAGCCATCGGGAGTGCCCTACCGACAAGTTTTTCTACTTCGACCCGAAGCGCTTCCCGCGAAAGGTCTGGCCGTCCCTCGCCGACAAGTTCCTTGCCTACGGCGGCGCGCCGGACCCTGAGCCGGGTGGAAAGACACCGTTTCGCGGAACCGGCATCGCGACGGCGTGGCTGGCTGGGCACGTCGCCTGCCTGCGCCAAGCGCTGCCGGGCCTTACCGCAGCGGAGCTGATCGACCGCCTCAAGACGCGCGCCCTGCTCCCGATGCCCGAGCTCGGCTACTCGTGATCCCAACCGGCGACGCCGCGACAGCGGCCGCCTGCGCGTGGCCTCCGACGGCACGAACCACCGGACGCCTCGCGCCCACGCCGAGCGGTCGGCTGCACCTCGGCAACGTCGTCGCGTTCGGAGCGGCGTGGCTGAGCGCCAAGCAAGCGCAAGGGCGAGTCCTCTTGCGCGTCGAGGACGTCGACAGCGAGCGCGCGAGGGAGGACCTCGCCAACGGCCTGCGCAACGACCTGCGCTGGCTCGGTCTGACCTGGGACGCCGAGACCACTCCCCAACACGCGCGCTCGTACGAGGCCGCCCTGACCGCGCTCACGCCGCATCGGTACGCCTGCCGCTGCACACGGCGCGACTGGACCGGCGCCTACCCGGGCACATGCCGCAGCGCGCAGCACAGCGACGGCGCATCACGGTTCCGCCTGCCTGAGGGGGTGGTCGCGTTCGAGGATCGCGCCCTCGGCCGGCAGGTCGTCGACCCGACCGTCCTCGGAGATCCGGTGCTTCAGCGTCGCGATGGTATGTGCACCTACGCGCTCGCGGTCGTCGTCGACGACATCCGCGACGGTGTGACGGAGGTCGTGCGCGGGTCCGACCTGCGCGAGGCGACGGGCGTGCAGCTCCGGTTGTACGAGGCCCTGAACGCACCGCCGCCCACGTGGATGCATACGCCGATGCTCGTCGACGCCAACGGCCGAAAGCTCGGGAAAAGCCATGGATCGCGATCGATCGAAGCCCTTCGTCGGGGCGGCGCCTCCCCACAAGACGTGTGGCGACGCGTGCTTCCGTGGCTCGGCGTGGTCGGCGCGACGCACGTCCACGACGCCGTCGCCTCGTTTCGCCCGACCGGCATGGTCCCAGGGCCGATCGCTGTGGCTGACGACCCCGAGGAGGCGTGATGCAGGTGGAGATGACCGAGCTCGACGTCGAGGGCCACAGCCGCGGCCGACACGAAGGGCGTTGGGTCCGCGTGCGCGGCGCCCTGCCCGGCGAGATCTGGGCGTTCCACGACGTGGCCCCCCCCGTCCGTATCCGCCCGTCCCCTGACGCTGTCGTGCCGTCGTGCCCGGTCGCGGCGTCGTGCGGTGGGTGCGACCTAGCGGCCTTGGCGCCGGCGCGTCGGGCGCAGGCGTTGACACAACTCGTCCAGAACGTGCTTGCCCTGCCCGCTCTGCCGACATGGCATAGCGACCCCCGGGCCGGTCGCGCGCGCATCCAACTGCACGTCCACGACGGACGGCTGTCGTACCGCGCCGCGGGAACCCACCGCCCCGTCGCCGTCGTCGACTGCGAGATCGCCGATGCGGCGATCCGTGCAGTGCTCCCCGTTCTCGGCGACGCCGTGGCCGAGGACGTCGCGGATGGGGCCCGGCTCGAGGTGCGAACGAACGGATCGCGCGTGGTGTTCGACCTTCAGGGCGAGGGTTGGGCCGAACCCGCGCGACGGCGCATCGCGAAACTCGGCGCAGTGTCTGCCGATGGACGCGCGATCGCCGGGGAGCCTACGCTCGACCTCGAGGTGGCGGGGAGCGCCCTGCGCGCGAGCCCGGGCGCGTTCTTCCAGGTCCACGCCGCGCTCAACGAGGTCATGGTCGCCACTGTCGTCGCGGCGGCCGATGACGTCGCCTCAGAGCGGGCGCTCGACCTGTTCGCAGGCATCGGCAATTTCACGATTCCGCTCGCGGCACGCGGACGGCCCGTCCATGCGGTCGAGCTCGCGGGCGTCTCGGTGCGCGACCTCAAGGCCACCGTTCGGCGCCTCGGGCTGGCGCACGTGACGGTCGAGGCCGCCGACGCGACAGCCTACGACCCTCGACGCCAGCCCTTCGACTTCGCGATCGTCGATCCGCCTCGGGCCGGCGCCGGCAACGTGCTGGACCGCCTCGCCGTCCAACGGCCTAAGCGCATCGCGCTGGTCAACTGCGACCTCAGCGCCGCGCGACACGACCACCAGCGGCTGCGCAAGGCCGGCTACCAGCCGAGCACCGTGCACGCGTTCGATCTGTTTCCTCAGACGCACCACATCGAAGTGTTGGCGATCTTCGACCGCGGACGATGATTCAGGGCCGTTCGAGACGCTCCAGCCGTGTACGCAGCCCCTCGTTCTCGCGCGCGACGCCCTCCAGACGCGCCCGCAAGGCGCCGATCGCCTCCGGCTCACCGCGCCCCTGACGGCAGGCGGCCAAGGCCTCGTAGGCCGCGCGGCGCGTGCGTCCGTCGGGGTCGCCACGGTGGACGGCTTCGAGGAGCTCGATGCTGGCCGTGTCACGCACCTTGCCCAGCGCCACCACGGCCGCGTACCGGCCCCGCATGCCGCCCTCGCGCACCAACGTCTCGAGCGCCTCGCGCGAACGACGGCGAACGGCGGGCTGCGCGTCGGCGAGGACGGCAAGGCCCTGAGCCGCACCGACGTGGACGCGCTCGGTCCGACCCGGCCGCGCCGCGTCCAACAACGCATCGAGCACGGCGACGTCCTCGGTGCAGCCGAGCCCCAACAGCGCCTTCTGCTGAACGACCTCCCCCCAACTCACGGTGCTGAGGTGGCCTTGCAGCACGGCGACCGCGCGCTTGTCGCGCGTCTTACCCAGCGCCAACAGCAGATGGGCGAGCTCGGACCACGTCCGGGTCGGGCCGCCGAGTGCGATCAGGAGGGCATCGGCAGCGACCGTCCCCCCGAGCGCGCCGAGCGCCGTCGCGATGGCCACGCGCGCACGCGGCTCGGTCTCGGCACGCACCGCGCGCGCGAGCCGCTCCGTGGCTTCTGACGAGACCGAACGCGCGAGAAGCGAGGCTGCCTCCGCACGCACCCCCCAGAAGGGATGGGCGAGCGCGTCTCCGAGCGCGGCCACCGTCCGGGCGCCCCCCTTCTTGCCGATCGCGCGAACGGCGCGCGCGGCGACGACAGGGCAGGCGTCTGCCGCCAAGCGTTCCAACATCGGCTGGGGTGCCGTCACGTGCAAGTCCGCGAGGACGCGCAGCCCCGGATCGACGCGCACGGCGACAACCTCGGTCACAACCGGCAAGGCCCATGTGCGGCTGCGCTCCCCGATCGGAAGGTCGAACGCCACCTTGGTCCCATCGGCGTGGACGACTTCCAGGTGCAACGGGAACCGGAACACCTCGGCCGTGCCGCTGCCCGTCTGGCGCTGATGGACGCTGACCGTCAGCAAGCCCGACGCCTCGGCGACCTCGACATCGACGACCGGGTGACCGGCACCATGAACCCAGGTGTCGAAGAACTCGCCCAGACTGACCCCGCTGCTCTCCTCGAGGGCGGCGCGGAAGTCATGGCTGTGAACGCTCCGGTGGGCGTGGGCGCGCAGGTAGGCGCGGACCCCCTCGAAGAACGCACCTTCGCCAAGCCGGGTCCTCAGCGTACGCAGGACGAGGGCCCCCTTCTCGTAGAGGTGCCGATCGAACACGTCCACCGGCTCCTTGAAGCGGTTGTCCGTGAGCGCGCGCCGGTACTTCGACGCGTCCTCGTCGAGGTAGTCCTGCAGGTGTTGCCACGCGTAGTAGGCGGCTTCGGCCTCCCCACGGTCATGCTCCCACCACAGCTGCTCCACGAACGTCGCCCAACCCTCGTTGAGCCACGCTTGCGACCAATCGGCGCAGGTGACGAGATCGCCGAACCACTGATGGGCCAGCTCGTGCACGACCAAGCCGTCGGCGGGCCAGTGCTCGCCCGTGCGGTCGTCGGTGAGCACGAGGTCGGTGAGCGTCGAACACGCGACGTTCTCCATCCCACCAAACGTGAAGTCCCAGACCACGACTTGATCGTAGCGCGGCCACGGGTACGAGAACTCGAGGAGCCCGCTCAACCAGCGAATCATCGCCGGCGTTCGCCCAAGGCCCCGACTGCACGCGACCGACGTTCCCGGCGGCGTCCAGTAGACGACCGAGACCGGGCCGTCGCCCGCATCCACGCGCTCGAGGCGCGCGACCACCGCCGTGAACAGGTAGGCCGGCATCGGCTCGGCCTGCTCAAAGTGGGCGCGGCTGCGTCCGTCGCCCGTGGACGCGGAGACCCGGCGTCCGTTGGACAACAACGTCATCCCCGCGGGTCCCTCGAGGTGGATCGTCCAAGGATGTCGGATCCGCGGATGGTCCACACACGGCATGAACAGGTGCGCGTCCTCGTCCTGGCACTGCGTCCAAGCCATCGGCTCGCGATCCGGGTAATCCAAGC
>JBJONI010000229.1:0-4449 GCA_046051915.1 Pseudomonadota bacterium | reverse complement strand
GAGGAATACGCGAACTGCGACCTGGACTGCGGCGGTTCGTCGTGCGGCGACGGGGTGTGCGCGGGGTACGCAGGCGAGGACGTGTGGTCCTGCCCGAGCGACTGCGGCCCGGTGTGCGGGGATGGCTTCTGCGACGGGTCGCTGGGCGAGGACGTGTACAACTGCAGCAACGACTGTGGGTCGCCCTGGACCGACGAGGATGGCGACGGGTCGCCTTACGGTGACGACTGTGACGACCAAGACCCTTCGCGGTACCCCGGCCGCGACGACGTCCCCGGCGATGGCATCGATCAGGACTGCGACGGCGCCGACGCGACGACGGGCCCACCGTCGGACACGCCATCGGACACGCCATCGGACACGCCATCGGACACGCCTTCGGACACGCCTTCGGACACGCCTTCGGACACGCCCGCGGAGACACCCGGTGTGGATCTCGACACGTCCGACACGGCGCGCCTCGACACGGCGAGCGTCGACGTCGAGCCGCCGGTGCCCGATGACCCTACGTCGGTGCCCACCGAGACGGACGAGGACACCGGAGACGCGGGCCGCGGATCCGGGTGCGGCGGCGGGTGCGCGAACGCCCAGCCGCCGACCGGCATCCTTG
This sequence comes from Pseudomonadota bacterium, assembly GCA_046051915.1. Lineage (GTDB taxonomy): Bacteria > Myxococcota_A > UBA796 > UBA796 > JBEIFN01. The sequence goes on along the minus strand of JBJONI010000229.1, from coordinate 3,839 downwards.
GTCTGATCGGTCTCCTCGCGTGGCGGCGGCGCCGTGTGCGCACGGGCTGAACCGGGGGGCTAACGGCCCGTGGCGGTGAAGTGTTGGAAGTCCTTCCGTGATCGCCACAGGCCGCCCCACGTCCAACCTTCGGCGGCGAACGCACGCACCACCGGGTGCTCGGGGTGCGTGAACACGCCGAGCCCGCCCCATGCGGCCATCGGACGTCGGTCGCTGGTCCCGTTGCCGACCCACGAGACGCCTGCACCTGGCTCGACGTTTCCCTCGGGGCCCACGTAGGGGTTCCACAGTGGGTTGATGTCGAGCGCCATGCCGTACGCGTGCGCCGAGTAGCGGCTCCGCCCCGTCGCCGCGCGGCAGTTGTACGCCGAGGTGTTGTTGGCCTCCATCGAGGCGGCATCGGATCCGGTCGCATCGGGCGCTTCGGGAGAGGCGAACGCCTGCACCGGGGTCACTTGGGTCATCGGTACGCCATGGTCGTACAGCGTTGCAAACACGTGGCACGCAGCTTCGACGGCGTCTCGATGGACGATGACCGTCCCCTGGGCCTTGCGGGGCGCGCTGTCGGCCGAAGGGAACGCCGCCAACTGCCAGTACGGGAAGGTGAGGGCGGCGAAGGCCGATGGGCTTAACGGACAGCCGGGCCGCCAACCGACGCCTTCGGCCCCGAGCGTGGCGCCTGGCGTCACCTTCGCCCAGAACGCATCGTCGGGCGGCACGGCGTCGAGGGGCAGGGACCGGTCGCACGCGTCGCGGGCGGTCCGGGGGGCCTCCACCGAACCTGGTGGGGGCACGACGGCTTCGGCGGCGGTCGCCGTCGGGTCGGCCAACCCGCTCCGCGCCCACGGGGCGGCGCACGCGAACACGGTGACGACGACGGGAAGGAACCTGCGCATGTGGCTCGGTATCCCGGCGCCTGCCTTGACGTCTGGCGTCGCCGGAGCGAATCGTCGACGCGAGAGGTCACGATGTCGGTCGAACATGCGCTGCGAGCCGCGTGGGCCAAGCTTTGGTCCAACCCGGTGCTGTGGGTCGGCGGGTTTGTCATCGCGGCGTTCTTGGGGTCCTCCACGGGCGGGATCCTGCTCGGGCCGTTGATCATCGGGCTGCTCCGCGCGGTCGATCGCGAGGAGGAGGGCGGGCCTGCGGCGGGCTTGGAAGCCTTGTTTCAAGGGTTCGACGCCTTTGGCCCCGCGCTCGTGGTGACCTTGCTGTCTGGCGTCGCGGTGATGGCGGGCGCGACGGTGTTCCTGTTTCCCGCTTTGTTGTTCTTGCCGCTCCCGCTGCCGGCGTTGTGGTACGTGGCGCGTGGCGAGCGCGATCCGATGCGCGCGCTCTCGGCGGCTTGGGCGGCGATCGCCAAGGACGGGATCGCGAGCGTTGGGCTTCACGCGGTGCTGCTCGTGGTGGGTGTTTCCGGCTACTTGCTCCTCGGCTTCGGAGAGGTCGTGACCCTGCCGCTCGCGTTCGTCGCCGCCGTTACCCACGCGCGTGGGCTGGTGGGGCCACCCTCCGCTGGCCGGCCTCCGCGCACAGCGCGCTCCACGCCTGCGGCCACGACGCCCGCCACGGGGAGCTGGTGGGGAGGTCGCGGCCCGTTCTCGCACCCAACGCCCTCACCGCTGCCCGGCGCCGACCCCATGGGTCCTGAGATCAAGTAAGCCGGCGGCACACCGTCACGGCGCGCCGATGCGGTCCTGCATACGCTTGAGCAGACGCTCCACCGCGCCTCGCGTGGTGCTGGTCACGAAACTGTTCGGGAACCACAGGCTGGTGTCGATGTCGAGCCGGTAGGTGACCAAGGCACCCGTCCCCTCGGGCACCACCCGCCATTCCGCGCGGTACGTGTCGAAGGCATTGGACTTGGTCGCCGTGGCCACGTGGCCCTCCGTCGACGGGCACTGGCGGACGCTGTAGGTCACCTTCATCACGCTGTGGTCGGCGACGTAGTCCGCGAGGACGCAAGGGCCTTCTCGGCCAGTCACCGTGACCTGCGTCTGGCCGCCGTCCACGGACGAGACCCAGTTCGGATCGGCCAACCACCGTCGGACGTCCGTCGCCGCGGCCCGCACCGAGACCGACCCCTCGACGAGCGTCGAGGAGACCACGTGGGCTTCGGGCGAGCCGGCCATGGCGGCGTGGAGGAACAGGAGCATCATGTGGGCATCTTACCGAACGGCGGCGTCCTTCGCGTGTACCGGTTCGTTGCAGGCGTGCTAGCCTCGCCAGCGATGAACGTTCGCTCTCCAAGCCTTGGGATCACCGTGTTGGCCGTCGCGTGCGGCGCGTCGGTGTCCACGACGCAGCAGGCCCCGCCGTCCGCTGCGCCCTCCACCGCCGCCGTCGCCTCGTCCGCGGTTCGGGCGACCGACGTCGCCGGGCCACCGACAGCCGACCTCGCGGCGTCTCCGATGGCGCCCGCGGAGGCGAAGGCCGTGGCGGCGGCCCTGGTGGGGCGGTGGACGCTGACGCGACACGTCGTGCTGCGGCCTGAGGTGGTGGAGCGGCCGATTCGCCCGCGGGCGCCGACTGAGCGCGCCGCCGAGCAGTGGACGTTTCACGCGGATGGTCGGTTTGAGCACGCGATCGACGACTTCGCTTCCGCGGGGCGTTGGCGGGTGGCGGGCCGATGGCCGGCGTCGCCACCTCAGACGGAGATCGTGCCGTCGGGTTGGATCGTGCTCGCCCTTGACGACGTGGCCCTCGCCGCCCTCCCTGACCGACCTCCCCGGCAGGCTTGGGCGTTGGCGGCGGTCGACGACGACAGCCGCCTGCTGGTGTGGCTCGGCGAACGGCTCGTTCCTGAAGCGGCCGATCTGGCCGGCCGCTTCGTCACGGGTCCCTGAAGTCCCCGGGGTGCTCAGACGTAGTCGATGTAGCCGTCGGCGCCGGGCGTGTAGAGCTTGGTGAAGTCGGGCTGCGCGAGGGCTTCGTTGGCTTCGAGCTTCGCGACGAGGGTGGGGTTGGCGAGGAACGGCCGCCCGAACGCGACGAGGTCACCTCGACCGGCGTCGAGGTCCGCTTCGGCGCGCGCTCGGTCGTAGCCGCCCGAGAGGATGTACGTGCCACGGAACGCCGTTCGGAGGGCTGACTTGATCGCCTCGGGCACGGCCGGGGCGCCCATGGCGCTGTGATCGACGACGTGAAGGTAGGCGATCCCGATCTCGGACAGCGCTTCGGCGAGCGCGACGTACAGCGCGTCGGTGTCAGCGTCGGGCACCATGCCGTTGAACACGCCGTAGGGCGAGATCCGCATCCCAACGCGGTCGGCGCCGATGCGCGCCGCCGTCCGGCGTGCGGCTTCGACCGCGAAGCGCAGGCGACCCTGGATGGTCCCGCCCCACCGATCCGTGCGCGTGTTGCTGGCGGTGTTGAGGAACTGATCGATCAGGTAGCCGTTCGCGCCGTGGAGCTCGACGCCGTCGAGCCCGGCAGCGATCGCGTTGGCCGCTGCGTCCTCAAAGCCTTGCAACGCGGCCTCGATGTCGGCTTCGGACATCGGCGACGGCGTGCCCGCCGGCTGCTCTCCAGCGGCGTCGGTCCAAATCTTCTCCGCCAACGGCACGTCGCTCGCGCCGAGGATCCGGGCGCCGGCGGGGAGGTTGGCCTCCGCGCTCGCTCGCCCCGTGTGCATCAGTTGGACGAACAGGGCGCCACCCCCGGCATGCACCGCGTCGGCGACGGCACGCCATCCCGCGATCTGTGCGTCGGTGTAGATGCCCGGGATTCGGGCGTAGCCGGTGCCGTGGGCGTCGGGTGCGGTGCCCTCGGTGATGATCAAGCCGGCCGTCGCGCGCTGCTGGTAGTAGGTCGCGACGATGTCGCCGGGGACGTTTCCT
>JBJONI010000228.1:0-5603 GCA_046051915.1 Pseudomonadota bacterium | reverse complement strand
CGCGGGCGCTGCCGCCCACCCGACCCCAGCGAGGTCGGGTTCGCGCAAGCCTCAGGCGTAGAGCGCCCCAAAGGGCTCGACGCCGAGGTCGGCCACGTCGTCCTCGATGCCGACGCGTTGCAGAATCGCCCGGAACAGGTGCTCGGGATGCAGCACGACCCCGTCGGGGTCGGGGGCGCCGGTCGCGAGGTTGACGGTCGTCGGTGTGAGGCCGAGGTCCGAAGACCGCCCGAGGACGCGTCCACCCGCGAGGCCGCCGCCGGCGAGGAAGGCGGCGTTGATCAGGTGGTGATCGCGTCCGCCGGAAGCGTTGAGGAGGGAGGACCTGCCGAACTCGGAAAAGCCGACGACGGTCGTGTGGTCGAGCCACGAGCTGCCGGTCGTCCCGTACTCCCGGCTGCTCAAGTCATCGAGGATCGCCGCGACGACGTCAAAGCCTGATTGCAGGGTCGGGCCGTGCGCGCTGGCCCATTCGGGGCCGTGCGTATCGAGCCCCGCGCACACCTCGATGTTGACCGCGCGTGCGATGCCCGAGGTGAGCGCGGTCACGGCGGCGGCGGCCTGTGCGCCGGCGCTTCGCAAGTTCTCAGGGTCGATCCCGTAGGCGTCACGCAACGCTTCCATCTCTGGCGTGTTCGCTCCGAAGTCAAACCGGTCGCCAAGACCCAGCCCGACGAGGTCGCGGCTCGCGCTGCGGAGCTCAAGCGCCCCCTGAAGCACCGCGGAGCGTTGGCTGCTCGGGCAGTCCGCGACGCTATCGAGCAGGGCATCGACCCGGGCGCGGGCGGTTGCGGGGAGTGCGCCCGGACTGGGCCGAAGGGCGCGAAGCAGGTCGTCCACCGAACTGACGCGGATCGCGCTCGCGTACGAGGGCTGCGCGTCGTTGTAGGACTCGACGCGCACCGAGAGTTGGGGGATGGCGTTGGTCTGTCCGAGGTGCGCGGCGAGGAGGGTGGCAAGGTTGCTGCCCTTGGCTTGCAGACCGACCGGTGGGCGTCCGGTGAGGAACCGGCGTCGTCCGACCTCGTGGGTGAGCGTGTCCATGCTCAGCCCGCGGACCAGCGTCAGGCGGTCGGCGTGGCGCGCGAGGCCGCCGATGGACGGTCCGAACACCATCTCGGGGACCGACGTGCGGACCAGCTGGGGATCCCCGCTGAGGGCCTCGAAGCCCGTCTCGATGCGCGTCGTTTTGCGTAGGTCGGGACGGAACACGGCCGGATCGCGAGGGTCGAGCGAGAGCAGCAGGTCCCAGCCGCCATTGAAGTAGCAGAACAGGAAGTGCTGGTCGCTGGCCAATTCGGATGCACGAACCCCGCGACCGGCGATGGGCAACAACCCGCCGAGGGCGGTCAGCCCGCCCAACGCGGCGCCCGAACGAAGGAGGTCTCGTCGAGAGAAGGTCATGGGACCTCAGTAGGCGTAGAATGCGGGGTGGGTGATCAGCGCGACGCAGACGGCGCGCCACGCCGTCGTCGTCTCGCCGGTGTCGGCCAACACGGCATCGAACAGCCAGCGCCAGCGGGCGTGCTCGGCGTCGCCGGGTGTGACCGTCCGTCCGTGGAACACGAGCACGGCGCGCGCGAGGTCGGCGTCGATCGCGCCTGCCGCGGTCGCAGGTGTGTCCGTCATCGTGGACGCTTGCAGGAGGTAACGGGCGCCGCCGCCGAATCGCTCCCGGTTGACGACCTCGGTGCACACGGCGTTCGCGGCGTCGTCGAGGAACTTTTGGAACAGCAGGCCCGGCGCGAGGTCTTCCTCGGTCGCAGCTTTGAAGTCGGGCTTGCCGAGCGTGAGCTGGAGCTTCTCGAACAGCGACACCGTCTCACCGTCGACGACCTCGGTCCACGTGACGCCGGTCGCGACGCGAAGCGAGGCGTCGATCTGGTCGATGTCCATCCGACGGAACCCTCGGGCGCTCCCATCCGGGGAAGGCACGTCGGGCGGTGGGTCGATCGGGCCGTCGCACGCGCTCAGGCAGGCCGCGAGGCATGCGAACTGCAGCAGGCGGTTCATCGGGGACTCCGGTAGGCGTCGCTGGTGACCACGGCGCGCACGAGCGTTCGGTAACTGAGGTTGCTGCGGACGAAGGTCTGCGCGAGGTCCTCGATCCATGCCTGCTCGTCGTCGGTCGGGCTGCGACCGAGCAACCACTCGACGGTCCGCTGCGCGGCGCAGCGCGGCAACCGTCCATCGGCGACGGTCATCGTCGCGAGGCGGCTCGGTCCCTCTGCCACGTTCACCCCATGGGCGTCGTCGAGGAACTCCAGCGCGGCGAGCATGCCGACCCAGGGGTCCTCCTCCGCGCTCAAGGGATCGACGACGTAGTAGGTGCTACACCACTCCGGACACGACGTGGCGTCCTCGGCGCAGGCCGCGCAGGCGGGGTCGTGGTCGGGGAACTTGCCGGGATCGACGTAGCCGGCCCCGTACTCACCCCATCGCGCCCAGTGGGCGCCGGCGGGCTCGAGCACGGCGTGGCACGCGTTGCAGCCGGGTCGTTCGCGAAGGTTGAGCGAGGTCGACGTGGTGGCAGCGGCCGGGATGCCGGTGTCGGGCGCCTGGAACGGCTGGCAGAGGAACGCGTTGTAGAAGCGGTTGGCCCGCGCTCGACGCGTCTGGAACTTCATCAGGTAGAGGGGAGAGGTGAGGATCCCCGCATGTTCTTCGCCGAGCGTCATCGGCACCCACGTCTCGGTGTCCTCGAACGAGAGCACCGGCACGCGCGCGGGATCGATGGGCAGCTCATTGAACCGGATGTGTGCCGGCAGCGTGGTTTGGAAGCGGTAGAAGTGCGACAGCGGCCCGTTGACCCACGCGGTTCGGCTGGTGAACAGGTCGAGGTACGAGGCGTCGTTGCGGACGACGTCGGCGATGCGGCGTCGGACGTCGTCGGCGAGCGCTTGGTGGATCGGCGCCGTGACCCCTTCGTCCTGGACGTGGCCGAGCGTGAACGTGTCGCACCAACGCAGGTTGGGGCCGCAGCCGCAGTACGGATCGAATCGGCTGTCGTAGGTGTCGCACGCCGTGCCCCACGGCGAGGTTTCGGCCTCTTGCGCCTCGAAGGCGCAGACCTTCACCGTGATGTCGGGGTTCCAGTAGGGGTTGACCTCGACCCAACCCTCCTGAAGCCACCCTTCGGGCGAGAGCCGCGTCACGAGCTCGCCTTGGGCGTCCCAAGACGCGGGGAAGTCCCCGCACGTGATCGGGCCCCCGCGGTAGTTCGGGGCGACGAGGTAGCGGTAGTAGGCGCCGATCTCCTCGTCGTACGACAACCGTTGGCGGTTCGACATCAGCCGGATGTCGCCGACATTGGGCCACAGCAGCGCGTCGTGGCGGCGCACCGCGCGGGCGACGAACGCCTCTGAGGCGAGCCAAGCGTCGAGCACGGTGTCGGGGACGTCGCCTTCGGGCGTGAGCAGGCCGTACTCGTCAGCGGTCGGGATCACGCCCCGCAGGTCGAGGCTGAGCGCGCGCAGGAGGGCGGGGCCCGAGAGCCGCTCCGCGTCCGTGGTGCACGTCCCGAGGGCCTGCGCCGACGCGTCGTGCGCGATGTCGACGCTGGCGGCCACCGACAGCGCGAGCGCCAGTGCGAACCGGTGATACCGTGACGAACGAGTGGGGTGGGCGTTGGTTCGTTTCATCACAAGGACCTTCGAGCGCGGCGTGGAGCCGCTGGCGCTTTGGGCAGCGCTCGTCGTGGGCTTGGGGACGTCGGCGTGCCGGGGTGACGGCAACGGCGGGGGAGCAGACACGAAGGGTTGTAGCACGTTCGCCGTCGCCCCGAACGACGCTGTGGTCGACGTCTCTGGGGCCCTGCGGCTTGTCGTCACCGGCGGCTCCGGCGACTGGCGTGCGTCGATGGTCGAGGATCCGTCCGGGGGCAGCGTGGGCGGCACGACCGGGGTGTACATCGCCGGCGTGGCCTCGGGCGTCACCGACGTCGTCGAGGTCGAGGATGCCACGTGCGGCCACTCGGAGCGCGTCGAGATCGCCGTGGTGGGCGACCTGTCGTTGGCCCCGCGCAACGTCGAGGTGCCACCCGGCGCCTCGGTCCGCTTCGACGTCGCGGGCGGGAGCGGCGATCGTTCGTGCACCCTGCGTGAGAACCGAAGTGGCGGTCGTCTGTCGGGGGACTGCGCGTACACGGCGGGCGCGGCGTCGGGTCAGGACGTGGTCCGGTTCGAGGATCGCGAGACGGGTGAGGCGGTGGACGCTTGGATCGGCGTCGATCCCTCCTTTACGTTCGACATCGCCGGTCGTGGTGGGCTGTACGTCCCGTTGGGTGGTCGGCTCGTCCCGCAGCCCACCCACGGAAGCGGGGCCCTGAGTCTCACGGTGCTGGACGGTGCGTTGCAGGTGGACGGTGAGGTTTGGGTCGGTTCAGCGGCCTCGTCGGGGACGTTGCGGGTGGCCGACCGCTACACTGGCGCGTTCGTCGACGTCCCGGCGGCGGTGCTCTCGCCAAGCACCGTGGAGGCGCCGCGGGACGGGGAGCGCACCGAGCTCGGCATCGTCGTGCCGCTGGGCGACAAGGACGGCGACGGAGCGGCCGACGTCGCGTTCGGTTCGCCGGAGATCTCGTTGCATGCCCACCAAGGGGGTGGTGTGGCCGTGTACGCGGGCTCGGCGGACGGGCTGACGCCCACGCCGGTGGCCGTGTTCGCGGGCGACGGGGTGTACGACGCGCTCGGGGACGGCTTGGCCGCCGCCGACGTCACCGGCGATGGGGAGATCGACCTGATCGTCGGGGCGAGTCGCGCCGATCGCGTCGCGCTCAACGTGGGGGCGGTGTCGATTCACGCGGGCATCCCGGGCGGCTTCTTCGAGCCCACGCCGACCCGGACCTTGTACGGATTGTCTGCGTATGACCGTCTCGGCACCGCGATCGCTGCGTGCGACTTCGACGCGGATGGGTTCGTCGACCTCGCGGTGGGGGCCGAGGACGCGACGTTCTACGACGTCGCCGAGCCCGCCCGGGATCAGGGCGCGGTCTACGTGTGGCGCGGGAGCGCGGACGGGTTCGCGGACCGCGCCGACGTCGTGTTGTACGGGGGCATCCGCCAAGGCGCGGACGTCGTCGGCGTGCCTGGGCTCGGGTTGGGGCGCACCTTGGTCGCGGCCGACTTCGATGGCGACGGGCGGTGCGACGTGGCGGCGGGCGGCCCCGATGGCGGGGTGAACGGTGTGGACGGCGATGGCTTCGTGGCGGTCTACCGAGGCACGGCGCGCGAGGGGCTGCTGCTCGAACGCGCGCCGGCTTGGACGGTCGTCCCGGCGGCGGGGGCCGACGCGGGTGTGGGCCGAGCGCTCGCCGCCGGCGACGTTGATGGCGACGGGGCCGCGGAGCTCGTGGTCGGCGCTTGGACGGACGGCGTCGGGGGGACCGTGGTGGTGTATGCCGGTGGCGTCCGGCCGGATGGCGCCGTCGTGTCGCTGGACGACGCCGACGTGCGTTTGGAGGGCGCCGACGTCGCAGGCCGGTTGGGCGCCTCGGTCGCGCTCCGGGAGGTCGATGGCGAGGACGGCCTCGATCTCGTCGTCGGGGGTCCGCAAGAGGACGTCGCGTTGTCGGACCAGGGCTTGGTGTACGTGTTCACCGAGGT
>JBJONI010000227.1:0-5679 GCA_046051915.1 Pseudomonadota bacterium | reverse complement strand
CGGGGCGGGGCTCGATGGCGCAGGCCTGGAGGATCGTCGCCGCGGCTTGCGGACGGCAGAACGCGTGATCGACGAGGACCTCGCGGCGCTCGAGCGCGAGACCGCGGCCCGCGTCGCGCAGCTGGTCCGCGTCAGCGAACAGCAACAAGCGCGGTCCCTGCAGATTGCCTCGGCCTTGATCGTGGGGTCTACGCTGGTCGTGACGGCGCTGCTGGCGGGCGTCCTCTACGCGCTCCGCCCCGTCGCTCGCTTGACCGAGGAGGCGGCGCGCGTGGCGGACGGGGACTACGGCCGTCGGGTCGAGGAGGGTCGCGACGACGAGGTGGGGCGCCTCGCGAGGGAGTTCAACCGCATGGCGCGCGCGGTGGAGGCCCGCGAGGTGAGCCTCTCCGACCGGAACGCAGCGCTGGCGAGCGCCTCGGCCTCGTTGCAGCGCGTCCTCGACGCGATGGACGATGCCTTGGTCGTCGTGGAGGACGGGGCGGTGGCGCTCGCCAATCCGGCCGCGGTGGCGCACTGGGCGGTCGTCCCCGGCGGCCGCGTCCCCGATCGCTTGGCGCAAGCGCTCAACGAGGTGACCACGCCGCGCACCGACCTCGCTGGAAGGCGGTGGCAGGCGCGGGTTGTTCCGTACGGGGCTGAGGGGGCGTGCCTCGCGGTGTTGACGGACGTGACCGACGCGGAGGAAGCGGCGGCTCGGCTCGCCCGTTCGGAGCGCCTCGCGGCGTTGGGGCAGATGCTCGCCACCATCACCCACGAGATCCGCAACCCGTTGAACGCGCTGAGCCTCAACGTCGAGCTGCTCGACGAGGAGGTCGCGGGGCTTGCGCCGGCCGACGACGCGCCTCCGCGCGTTCTCTTGCGACGGATCGCCCGCGAGGTGGAGCGGTTGACGACGCTGAGCCAAGGTTACCTCGCGTTGGCGCGTCGGCCGGTTCCGCACCGCGTGGACGGGGACCTCGGGGAGGTCGCGGCGGACGTCGTGGGGCTGCTTGCACCCGAGATGGCGGCCCGCGGCGTGGTTCTACGCATGGGACCGACGGCGCAAGGGCGCGCTTGGATCGACGTCGACCAAGCGAGTCAGGCGCTGATCAACCTCGCCCACAACGCCGCGGAGGCAGGGGCTCGAGACGTCATCGTCACCGTGGCTGCGTCGCCCGACGGGGTGTGCGTCACGGTCGACGATGACGGCCCTGGCATCCCGTTGGAGGCGCGGCAACGCGTGCTGGAGCCCTTCGTGTCGACAAGGGCGCAGGGGACCGGCCTTGGGCTCGCGGTCGTCCGGCAGGTGCTCGACGACCACGGCGGCGCCTTGGTGCTGGACCGGTCGCCGACCGGGGGGCTGCGCGTTGCCATGACGTGGCCTTCGCAGCCCGCACCGCACAACGTCGCACCGGAGGTAGACGGATGAAGCGCATTTTGGTCGTCGATGACGAGGCGCCGAACCGGGAGGCGTTGGAGGTTTTGTTCGCGCGTGAGGGGTTCGACGTCGCGCTCGCTGCCCACGGACGCGAAGGACTCGAACGGCTCCGCGCGGAGGGCGCGGACGTGGTGATCACCGATCTCAAGATGCCCGGCATGGACGGCCTCGACGTGCTGCGTGCGATCAAGGCGATCGATCCCGACGTCCAGGTCGTTGTGGTCACGGCTTTTGGCACCCTCGAAGTCGCCGTCGAGGCGATGCGGGAGGGGGCGTACGACGTGCTGGCCAAGCCGCTCAAGCGCGCCGACGTCGTGCGGACGGTCCAACGCGCCCTGGACGTCCGCGCGCTCCGGCTGGAGAACCGGGCTCTGCGCGCACGGCTCGGTGATGCTTCCGACGGCGCGCTGATCGGGGGCTCGCCGTCGATGCGCGCGGTCCTCGCCGAGATCGACCAAGTGGCGACGAGCGACGCCACCGTGTTGCTCACAGGCGCCTCTGGCTCGGGCAAGGGCCGGCTCGCGCGGTGGCTGCACGACCGCAGCCGCAGGCGGCACGGGCCGTTCGTCACGGTTCACTGCGCCGCCCTGCCAGAGAGCCTGCTGGAGAGTGAGTTGTTCGGCTACGAGGCCGGCGCCTTCACGGGCGCGATGCGACGCAAGGCGGGGCGGTTCGATCTGGCCGCCACCGGGACCTTGTTCCTCGATGAGGTGACCGAGATCCCGCCGGTGATGCAGGTCAAGTTGCTTCGGGTGTTGCAGGAAGGCGACTACGAGCGGGTAGGCGGCGCAGAGACGCTGCGCGCCGACGTACGGGTCGTCGCCGCCACCAACCGCGACGTCGAGGCGGAGGTCGCCGCCGGGCGCTTGCGCGAGGATCTGTACTACCGCCTGAACGTGATCCGCGTGGCGGTGCCGAGCCTGTCGGAGCGTGCGGAGGACGTCCCGTTGCTGGCTTGGCGGTTCGTCGAGCACTTCGCGCGCAAGAACGGGCGCGACGTCACCGGGCTCACGGCTGCCGCCATCGAGGCGCTCACGGCATGGTCCTGGCCCGGCAACGTGCGGGAGCTCGAGAACGCGATGGAGCGGGCGGTGGTCTTGGCGCGGGGCGTCGAGATCGACGTCGACGATCTGCCGCCTGCGCTGCGCCGCGCCACGGGCAAGCCGCGGTTCACGGTGGAGGTGGGGACGCCGATCAAGGATGTCGAGCGGCGGATGATCGAGGAGACGGTACGCCACTGCCATGGCGATAGGACGCTGGCGGCCTCCTTGCTCGGCATCACTTCGCGAACGATCTACCGGCGCGAGATCGAATGGGGGACGCGGTCCCCTGGGGAGGCCGGAGACCTGGACGAGGACCTCCGCGGTCTGAAATCGCGGCATTCCGACGGCGACGTCAGTTCTTGACGTTCTCGAATTGTCGGCGTTTGGCCGTTCTTGACGTCGATGCGCTCGCTGGATCCGCCGCGGTCCTGTCCGTGGGTTCCTTGACCAACTGGCCCCAAACCCGGTAAAAGGCAGGGGTTCGTTCGTTCCCTCGTCGTAGGAGGCGGTTTGGTCGGGCGTCTTGGAACCCTCGCTGCGGTTTGGATGGTGCTTGCGAGCACCACGCCCGTCGCGGCGTACGCCAACCCCGAAGCCTCGACGGTGGGTGTCGGCACCGTCGCAACGCAAGGGCGCGACGTGGTCGCTGGCCGTGACCTCACGGCTTGGCAGAACTTGGAGCAGCGGCGTCTGGCGGGGTCTACGGCGGTCGACGGTTACCAAGCGTTCGTGTTGCTCTACCCCGAGAGCCCGTTTGCCGTGATGGCCTGGGACCGACTGGTCACGCTCGGCGGTGTCGAAGGATCTTGGGCAGCCGACCCCGCGCTCCGGCCGACCCTCGACAGCGTGCGCGCACGCTTCGACGCCCACCAGCGGGCGCTTCGCGAGGCCACCACACGACGCGACGTGAAGGACCTCACGGTCTCCGGTGGGTTCGTCAGCGGGTCGTGATCGTCGGGTCGGTCAGTCCCAGCCCTCGAGCCTCTCCATGCGCAGCACGGCACCATTCTGGATCGTCAGGCGCTGCCGGTAGCGGTCTTGGGCGTGGTGCGTGACCTTGGAGCCTTCGGCCCAGACCAAGATCTCGCCGTCCTCCGAGACTTCGAAGCGGTACGTCAGCACTTCGACGCGGCCTGAGAGCGAGGCGTCGAGGCTCTTCTGGCGCTGATACGGGGGGCCCCACGCCATGAACACTTGGTCCTGGGTCCAGCCGGTCGCGACGTGCCCATCGGCGATGTCCTCGCGGCGGCGAGCATCGTACTGATAGAACCGGGCCCAGAGGCCATGGTCCTTGAGCCATTGGTCCCGTTGCGCCGCCGTCTTCAATTTGAGGAAGGCCTTCTGGTCCTTCTCGGTCATGAAGACGCGTAGCGCGAGGAAGTGGGTACGCTCGGCGTCTTCCAACCGGTCGAGCTTGCCCGCGGTGCCGAACACCAGCAGCCCGAGCAGCGCCCACCGTTGCAGCCTTTGCATGACCCCACTCCCGCGTCGACCGATGTCGTTCGTCGTCTGTGGTAACCCGCGGCGGCCTTCAGGCATCCGCGCTTCGGGTCACGGCGTGGTCGCGCGTGTGATCGCATCCGATGGCAACCAGCCTTCGACGCCCTCTCCCGTTCGCACACGGCAAAAATCGAGCCCTGGTTGGAGGAGGACGAGTTCGGATCCAACGGGGATCGGCGCGGTGGGAGGCTCTGCGAGGTCGGGCAGCGCCCGAAGGCCGTGGTCCGCGACGCCGACGACGCCGATACGGCCGCGCGGGTCCTCGGCCGTCGCGCGGAGCCAGAACGCGGAGAGCGCGGTCGCGGCGACGCCCCAGAACGCCGCAGAGCGCCGTTGGGCGGCGCCGAGGACGAGGGCGGAACTGACGAGCCACAGGGCGCCGGCCAGGCCGCCCCATTCGTCGGCGGTCAGCCACGCCAGCGTTGGGGGTGGTGCCGGAGGGGCGGCCTCCGGAAACGCCATCCTGGCCTCCGCCAGCGCGTCGCCGATGTCGAGGTCACGCGGGGCCGCGACATGGGCCTCGGCCAAGGCGGCGAGTCGCAGCGTGGCGCGGCCGTCGGTCGGATCCGTCGCGCGGGCGATCTCGACCAGCAGGGCTGGGCTCGCCGGCCCGGTGTGGGCCTGCAGGGCCGCGAGTCGTTCGGGGCCGGTCGGCGGCGCGTTCGCGATGCGTCCCGGGTCCATCGGCCAAAGGATCGTCGCGAAAACGCAGACGACCACGACGCAGAGCCACGCTTGCATCACGCGTTGTGCGGTCATCGGGCGTCTCGCTGGTTCTCGAAGAAGTCATGGATCGCGCGTTCCAACGCGTCGTCGTCGCCGCGGCCGCCAAATCGCGCTCGGTCGAGTCGGTCGCGGAGCGCGTCGGCCGTTTCGCCGGCCTCGACGAGGAGGCTCCGCATCGCGGACCAGCGAGCGTCTGGGTCCTTTGGCAGGTTCGCGAGGGCGACCTTCGGCGGGACGCGTTGCAGGACCTGTCGGCGGCGCCTCCACGAACGCAACGTTCGGACCGCGGCGACGATGCCGACGCCGAGAGCGGGCGCTGCGGCCGCAGGCACCAACACGGGCAACGCGCGCGCCCAGGCAGCTCGACCCGCGTCGCCCTGCCGCGCCGCGAGCCCGATGCCCGGGTCGTCGACGGTGGGCGCTCCGACCTCACCAAACGCCTGCAACACCAGGGCGTCCTCCGCGCCTGGCGTCACGGTGACGACGATCGGCTCGGCGGTCAGGGTCTCGTACACGCCTTTCGATGGCGAAAAGACGATGATCGAAGGTGCTGGCAAGGACAGAGATCCAGCCTGCAGCGGTACGACGGTCGTCGTCCACGTGTTCCAAGCCGTCCAGCGTCCGTCCTTGAGCCGATGGCGAGGCTGTGGCGCGCTCGGGTACAGGCGTGCGCCGGTCAGCGACGCAGGCAGCGGTGATGGCGCCGGAGTCGGGTCGCCGTCTCCCACGATCTCGAACGACCAGCTGACGGACCCGCCCGCGGCCACCGTCGCACGATCGACGCGGGCGCTGACCGCAAAATCCCCCACGAGGCCCGAGAACCCAGGCGGAGGTGGTGGGAGCGGTTGGACATCGAGCGCGAGCGGCGCGCCGACGGCCACCCGGCGTTCGGCCTCACGGAACATCGGTGGGAACGGGCCACGCGGCTTGCGTTGCACGGCGACGTCGAGCTGAATGGCGGGCGCGTCCCAGCGCAGCGCTCCGGCGTCG
>JBJONI010000226.1:0-7685 GCA_046051915.1 Pseudomonadota bacterium | reverse complement strand
TCGGGCGTGGTGTGCTGGTGCGACAGTTCGACGCCGAGTCCGACGTGCTCGGCCAGGTAGACTTGAGGCCGCACGACCGCCATGACGTCCCACCGGTCATCGACATCGGCCGCGACACCATCGGCGTCCGAGAAGCGCTCCGCATAGAACGCGCCGACCACGCCCACGTGGCGCGTCTCGTGGTTGCCCGTCAGGGCGACCATCCAGCTTTCGGCCTTTGCCGCGCGCAGATCCGAGGCCAACCCGTCGATCGGGATCGCGAGCTCCCCCATCGCGGCCAAACCGGAGGCGCGGCGAAGCCAGAGGTGGACGAAGCTCTGGGGGGCCCACCCCCACAGGCTGGCCTGCACGCCGACCAGGCTCCCCCAATCCTTCGGCAAGGCGCGGGTGATGCCGGCGCTGAACGCGTCGTCGACGTACTGCGTACCCGCCGGGACGCTGTGCAGCTCCCCATACGCCTTGACGCGGAACGTGAGGTCGCCGACGGGGACCTGCTGGCTGACACGCAGCGATGCGACGACGCGCTGGCGATCGAGGACCGGCACGTCGACGCCGTCGATGTCCTGGGGCGCCTGCACCTTGCGGGTCTGGAATTGGAAGTCCTGACCGAGCAGCCGGTTCGCGCCGACGTGCGCCGCGACTTCGGTGCGTCCCGGGTGGAACGAGATCCCACCGCCGAGGGTGTTGAGGTTGTCCATCGGCCAAAAGTCGAGGAGGTAGATGTCGTCCCCGCGGTACATCCGACTGCCCGCCCAGACCGTGATCGGCACGCCCGGGAGAAAGTCGCTCGCCTCGGCGTACAGGTTGCGCAACGCGAGCTGCGCGTTGAACTGCCCGGTGTAGTGGAACAGGTCCCCGGCAAACGCCGGCGTGACCAAGACCTGGAACTTGGCGCCCTCCTTGGTCCGCTGACGCCACCCGAGGTCGAGCTCCAAGTAGGGCCCCTGTTCGAGCCGGGTGCCGTGCTTGACCACGTTGACGGGGTCGCCGCGTCCACCGGTGAGATCGAACGTGGCCTGCGCACGGCCGTACGACCCCGCGAAGAACTCGCCGCCGACGACCGGATCGGTCCGTCGCTTGCGGAAGAAGCCGCGCGCCTCCGCGGGCGGAGGATCGCCTTGCCCCGCGTCGGCTTCCGGTGCGGCCCCAACGGGCGCCTGTTCGGAGACGGTGGCGGCCACGGGCTCCCCGCCGGCCTGCGCCCACGCCGGCGCCGTCACCCCGTACAGGGCGAGCGGAAGCGACAACGCGACGGTACGACCCATGGCTCCCCCTGGCGCGACATCCGGAGTCTTCTAGCGTAACCGAACCCGCGGCCGACGCCCTGCCCCATCCCCGATCCGGCGACCGCATGCGACGAAACCGAACGGCGACGGAACCCGATCAGGCGTTCTGCAAACCGAGCTTTTGCGCAACCGATGCCGCGATGGTCCGGAAGGCCTCCGCGGTCGCATCGCGGCCAAGAACCGCTGGCAAGCCCTGGTCACCGCCCGCGCGGATGGCAGAGCGCAACGGGATCTCGCCCAGGACGTCGATGCCGTGGGCGGTGGCGGTACGTCTGCCGCCCCCTTCGCCAAAGACGGGGTCGCGGCTGCCATCCGGCAGCTCGTAGTAGGCCATGTTCTCGACCAAGCCGAGGCGCGGCACCCCGAGCTTCTCGAACATCACGATGCCGCGCACGGCGTCGGCCAACGCGACCTCCTGCGGGGTTGTCACGATCACGGCGCCGTCGATCGGGACGCCCTGGATCAACGTGAGTTGTACGTCGCCCGTGCCCGGCGGCAGATCGACGACGAGCACGTCGAGCTCTCCCCACGCCGTGTCCTGCAAGAACTGACGCACGACGCCCATCACCATCGGGCCGCGCCAGATCATCGCCTCGCGTGGGTCGGCGACGAGGCCCATGCTCACACAGGCCACGCCGTACGCCAGCGCGGGAACGAGACGCTTCTGATCGTCGACGACCGGCTTGCTCGAGACGTTCATCATCGTCGGCAGCGACGGACCGTAGATGTCGGCGTCCAGCAGGCCCACGCGGAGACCGAGCAGCCGAAGGCCGACGGCGAGGTTGGTGGCGACGGTGCTCTTCCCGACACCTCCCTTGCCCGACGCCACGCAGATCACGCGTTGTACACCGGCAAGGGGCTTTTTGACGATCGGGCCGCCGTGCGGGCCCATGCCCGGCCCGCTCATCCCCGGGACGGGGTCGGCGGCTGGCCGTGGCTTGGGCGCCTCAGGGGCCTTGCGGGCGACCACGGTGGGGACCACCGGGCCATGAAAGCCCAGCCCGCGCAGGTTCGCGATCAAGGCCTCGGTCATCGCAGCGCGATCGGCCGCGCCGTGTTGGTCGGCAAAGGCGAGCTCGACGTGCAGGGTGTCCTCGTCGAGGCGCGCACGCGCGATGCCGCCGCTCAGCCACAGGCTGCGTCCCGTGAGCGGGTCACGGATGCGGGTGGCGGCGGGCTGCAACAGGTGCATCGGGTCCATCTTCAGGTCTCCGGCGAGCCCTCGTTCTTAACGGCTCCTCGCGCGTCGGGCGCGTCGCCGTGACCGACCGGGTCGAGGACTTCACACAACCCCGCGACCGCGCGCTGGCCGTCGACGCGCAGCGCGCCATCGTCGTCGATGTCCTCGGCGATCCCCTCGATCGACCCGACGCGCACCCGGGCGCCGCGGTGGGCCCACCCCGCTCGCCACGCGTCGAACAGCGCGCCGCGGTCGCGTTGCAGCAACGAGACCGCCTCGCCGAGGGCCGCCACAAACCTCGGCGCCAGATCGTCCGCCGTGGCGGCCGTCCCCCAAGCCGCGAGGTGGGTGGCCGTGGGCAGCGGCGGCGCCGCGCTCAGGTTGAGACCCAGACCGAGGAGGACCACAGGCCCGGGTGTCGTCATCTCGACCTCGGCGAGGAGGCCCGCGACCTTACGCCCGTCCGGCGCGAGCAGGTCGTTCGGCCACTTGATGCGGAACGCGGGGCCCACGACCTCCCGCGTCGCCACAGCGGCCGCCAGGGTGATGCCCGGAAACGCCGACAACGCGAGGCTCGGCCGCAGGACCACCGTGATCGTCAAGCAGGCCCCCGCCGGCGCCTCCCACGTCCTGCCGAGGCGCCCTCTGCCCGCCGTCTGGCACCGCGCCGCGAAGGCGTCGAGGTGCGACGCTCGCGTCACTTGGGCGCGTGCCAAGTCCTGCGTCGACCCAACCTCGTCGACCCAGGTGATCACGCGCCCGGCACCGGTGCGGCCTCGGCGACACCGCCCGTGACCTGCAACGAGAGATCGGCCCACGTGGCCTGATGGATCAGCCCCCCCATGCTCACCACGTCGAGCCCGAACGCCGCGATGCGCCGCAGCCGCTCCAGCGTCATGTTGCCCGACGCCTCAAGGAACACCTCTCGTTCCTGCCTCCGAGCGAGGGCGACCGCCTCGGCGAGCGTCGCATCGTCCATGTTGTCGAGCAGCAAACCGTCGGCACCAGCGCGAATCGCCTCGGGGATCTGCGTGAGTTCGCTGACTTCCACCTCGATCTTCACCAGTTGGTGGACACGTTCACGCACCCGAAGGACGGCCTCGCCGACGCTGCCGACGGCGGCGATGTGGTTGTCCTTGATCAGCACCCCGTCGAACAAGCCCCACCGATGGTTGGCGGCGCCCCCGTGCCGCACCGCCGCCTTCTCGAGGTCGCGCCAGAGCGGCGTTGTCTTTCGGGTATCGACGAGCCGAAAGGTCGACGGCCCCACCGCGTCCACGATGCCACGCACGTGCGTGGCGATCCCGCACATCCGCATCAACAGGTTGAGGGCCGTTCGCTCCCCCACCAACACGGCGCGGGCGTCTCCGTGAACGCGCGCGACCTCCGTCCCCCGCGCGACGGACGTCCCGTCCGGCACCTGCGGGGTGCACGCAACAAAGCGTCCATAACGGCGGCCCGCTTCTTCAAACGCCAGCTTCGCCGCGCCGAGCCCGCTGACCACGAGATCCTGTTTGGCCACGATGCGCGCGGACAGGACCCCTGAGGCCGGGATCGTGGCCTCGGTGGTCAGGTCGCCAGGACCGAGGTCCTCCTCCACCGACATCGCGATCCGATCCGCGAGCGACCTCACTGCGCCTCCTGGAGGCGCGCTTGCGAACGCAGGAGGACCTCGTGCCGTGACGACGCGAGCGCGACCTTCTCGCGCAGTTCCTCGACCTTGTCGGCCGGCGCCCGGGCGATGAAGTCGGGGTTGTCGAGCCGCTTCGCGAGGAAGTCGAGGTCTTCTGCAGACTTCGCGATCACCTTCGTCAGCCGCTCCAGCTCCTCGGCGATGTCGACGACGCCTTCCAACGGAATCAGCAACTCGGCGCCGCGCACCACCAAGGTCGCGCAACCAACAGGCCGTTGGGAGATCGCCTCCAGAGACACGCCCGCGAGCGCTTCAAGCGCGCCTGCATGGCGGCCGAGGCGCATGAGCAAGGCCGCGTCCCCCACGAGCAGGCGGAGCGGAACGCGAGGCGAAAGCTCCATCTCACCCCGAAGGTTGCGAACCGCCGTCACCGTGTCCTGCATCCACGTGACCTCGTCGAGCACGCCCGCGTCGATCGCGAAGTCCGACGCCTTCGGGTAGGCGGCCAGCGCGACCAAGCCCCCACCCGACGCCGCGTGGCTCGGCAACCGGTGCCAAAGCTCCTCGGTGAACATCGGCATGAACGGGTGGAGCAGACGCGCAATCGCGCCAAGTGTCTCGAACAACGTATGCTTCACGGCATTCTTGTGCGCAGGATCGGCGTCGCGGTACAGCGTCGGCTTCGTCAGCTCAATGTACCAATCGCACAGCTCATCCCAGACGAACGCACGCGCCTCCGCCGCCGCATCGTTGAACCGGTACGTATCGAGCGCGTCGCGGACCCGCGCGACGGCGGCCCCGGTGCGCGCCTCCATCCATCGCTCGTACACACTCGGCGCCATCGGCGCGGACGGGTCGTAGCCCTCCGCATGCATCGTCGCGTACCGAAGGGCCTGCCACAGCTTGGTCACGAACCGGCTGGCGTCCGAGACGCGCTTCTCGTCCCACAGGATGTCGCGCCCCTGCGCGCACGACAGCATCAGCGTGAACCGGAACGCGTCGGCGCTGGTCCGCTCGATGACGTCGAGCGGGTCGACGACGTTGCCCTTCGTCTTGCTCATCTTCTGGCGGTTCTCGTCGCGAACCAGCGCGTGGATGTAGACGTCGGCGAAGGGCGGACGGCCCGTGAAGTGAATCCCCGCGACCATCATCCGCGCAACCCAGAAGAAGATGATGTCGAACGCCGTCACCAGCACGGACGTCGGGTAGTAGCGGTCGAGGTCGTCGGTGCGGTCGGGCCATCCAAACACCGAGAAGGGCCACAGGGCCGAGCTGAACCACGTATCCAACGTGTCGGGATCTTGGGTCAGCGCGACGCCGCCGCATCCCTCACAAGCGTCGGGCGCCTGGCGCGCGACATGGATCCGTCCACAGCCGTCACAGGTCCACGCGGGGATGCGGTGCCCCCACCACAGCTGGCGGCTGATGCACCAGTCTTGGATGTTGCGCATCCAACTGTAGTAGAGGTTCTCCCAAGCCTTGGGATGAAACTTGGTCGCGCCGAGCTCCACCGCGGCCAGCGCCGGGCCGGCAAGCGGCTTCATGCGAACGAACCACTGCGTGCTGAGGTACGGCTCGACGATCGCTCCCGACCGCTGGCTACGACCGATCGCGAGGAAGTGCTCGTCGCAACCACGCGCCAAGCCGAGCTCCTCCAGCTTGGCCTTGACGGCTTCCCGCGCCTCGAACCGATCCAGTCCGGCGAACGGACCGGCGACGTCGTTCAAGCGCCCATCGGGTTGCAGGATGTTGATCTTGGGCAAGTTGTGACGTTCGCCCACGGCAAAGTCGTTGAAGTCGTGCGCCGGAGTGACCTTGACGGCGCCGGTGCCGAACGCCGGGTCGACCAAGATCGCATCGCCGACGATCGGGATCTTGCGGTCGAGGAAGGGATGATCCACGGTCTGGCCGATGCGCGCCTTGTACCGTTCGTCGTCGGGGTGGACCGCGATCGCCGTGTCGCCGAGCATCGTCTCGGGGCGCGTGGTGGCGACGACGATCTCGCCGCTGCCGTCGCTGAACCGGTAGGCGAACTTGAACAGTTCGCCCTTCTCCAACTTGGTTTGACCCCGAGCGTCCTTGGCGTATTCGACCTCAAGGTCGGAGAGCGCGGTCTGGTCCATCGGGTCCCAGTTGATCAGGCGCTCCGCGCGGTAGACCAGCCCCTGCTCGTGGAGGCGAACGAAGTGCTCGACGACCGCCTTTTGGAGCGCTTCGTCCATCGTAAACCGTTCGCGCGACCAATCGCAGGAGACGCCGAGCCGCTTGAGCTGGCTGACGATCGCTCCCCCTGTCTCCGCCTTCCAAGCCCACACCTTCTCGATGAAGCCCTCACGCCCAAGCGTGCGGTAATCGATGCCCTGCGCCTCGAGCTGACGACGGACCACCCACTGGGTGGCGATGCCCGCGTGGTCCGTCCCCGGGACCCAAACGACGTTGAACCCGTCCATCCGCTTGTAGCGCACAAGCACGTCTTGGATCGTGTTGTTGAGCGCGTGCCCCATGTGCAGACGCCCGGTCACGTTCGGCGGCGGGATCACGACCGAGAACGCCGGGCCAGGCCGGGCCGGATCGGCGCGGTCGACGTCGGCGTCGGCCCACGCTTGAGACCACCGGACGGCAGCGGCGACGGGATCGTAAGAGGACGGCAGTTCGCCGGTCGACATGGGGGCTCCTCACAAGTCGCCCGCGCTTAACGCGTCGACGTGTCCACGGCCTCGCGGCGGAACACGGCGGCATGCTCCCAGCGCACGCTCCCGCGCGCATGGTCGGGCCGAGCGAGTGAGGCGCTGGCCTCGAACGTCAAACCTGCCAACCTCGCCCCCACGCGGGTCGGCTCCAGGGCGTCGATCGGGCCGGACCGAACGAGGCCGTCGCCGATCACGACGATCATGCGGCCGCCTGGCGCGAGCACCGACGACGACGCGGCCATCCAGGCGTTGGTGTCGCGCCGCCACGCGACCTCCGCGCCCTCGGGATCGACGTTCCACACGCGACGCGGGCCGATCTCGGCTTCGGCGTCGCTGTGAAACCCAAGCCAAAGCTCCCTCAAGTCCTGATACGCTTGGTAGTCATACACGGCCGGGTACGGTGGGCTCGTGACGATCCCCTGAACCGAGGGGACCCCCTCGGGCGCACCTCGCGCGTCCCCCGCGTGGACCGTCACCGCCCCCATGCTGCCGCCGAGGCTGTCCCACGCTTCGAGTCGTCGGGCGATCTCCCGCACCTTGCGGTGAAACCACGTCGCCGTCGTGCCCGGCGGACGTGGAGGGCCGTCGACCATCCTCCGGACCGTATCGGCTTGGCGCCGGCTGACCTTGACGAGCATCGACGAGAACGCGCCCCACAGCAGGACCCCCACCGGCTCCGTGGTGTCCGCCGCGCCACAAGCGGCACGGAGGTCGTTGCGAAGGCTGGTGAGCTCGGCGAGCGTTCCCTCATCGTACCAATCACGCAGCGCCGGGGGCAGGCGATGCGACGGCGCGGGTGCACGGCGCGCCGCCTCGGTCATCCGCCGGGCGAGCGAGCGCGCCTCGGTCCGCGACGCCTCGTCGGTGCGAAGCGTTCGCAAGCGGGCAACGAGGCG
>JBJONI010000225.1:0-11336 GCA_046051915.1 Pseudomonadota bacterium | reverse complement strand
CGCCATCGAGGCGCTCGTCAAGCACGGGGGACAACGCGTCACGCCGACCCCACGCGGCCTCGCGGTCCGTGCCGGGTGGCCGGTTGCGCGGCGATGGCAGCTCGAGCGCGAGCGCGTGGCTTCCGTTCGCTGGGTGCAGGGGCCTTGGCTGGCGCGGTTCGGGGCGGTTCGGCTCGTCGTGCATGCGGTGCGCGCGGCCGACGCGAGCGCCGGCGTCGCGGGCGACCTGTCGATGGTTCTGCCTTGGCTTTCTTGGCCTGAGGCCGAGGCGCTCGGCGTGGCGCTCGGCGTTTCGCCGTCGCGAGCGCTCGACGCGGGCACCCCGCTCGCGCACGCGGAGGGCCATCGGCGTCGCGCGCAAGCCGTGCTGGCCGCCGTGATCGGCGGCGTCGCGCTCGCCGTGGGGGTTCAGCCGGGTCTTGGGGGTGCCTGGGCCCTGGCGTGGCTGGCTTGGGGCATTTGGCGGGGAGCGCGGGCGCACGAGACGCGCTGGGGCGCGGACGAGGCGGGCTGGTGGCGCCGCGTGGCGGGGCCATGGGCGATGTGGGAAGTCGCCGTCGGTGCGCGCGCGACGCGGTCGCGCGTCGTCACGCCCCCGTGGTTGGCCGGACGCGGGGTCACCCGGTTGGGCTTTGGAAGCCCCGGTCGGTGGGTCAACCTCGGCTTGGTCGAGGCCGAGGCCGCCGAGACCGCGATGATGGCTTGGGCGCGCTCAGCGGTCCGGCGACGCGCGTTCGGCGCGTCCCTCGAGCAGAACGACGGTGCTCGTGGCGGCGAGCAGCGCGCCGATCAGGTCGCCGTACAGCAGCGAGAGCAACATGCCGAGCGCGAACAACCCGATGCCGGCGTTGGCGCGCCGGAGGTACCAGCCGGTGGCGAGGATGACCTCGGCCGCTGCGAGGAGGAGCGTGACAGCGCTGCTCGTCAGCATGCCGACGGTCATTCGGGATCCCTCCCCGTAGAACGCGAACTCCCACCGGAGGTTGACCGCTGATTGCCCGAACATCAACGACGCGCCGATGGCGATCGCGCTCGCGAGTACGGTATGCAGCAGCAAGATGGAGAGGCGCATGCGGTCCGCGTGGAAGGTGGTGGCGTGGCGTCGCTTCGAAGCGACCCCCGATGCGGTGTGGGCCGCGCTCGGCTTTGACGCACAGCAGGTCCTAGCCTCCGGTGGTCCATTCGGCTCGGTGCAGGCACTCGGCGCGGGCGCGTGGACCCTCGACCCTCCAGCGCGTGCACGCCGCGTCGCGCTCGGGTGCGATCAGCGCATCCGCGTGGAGCGGGCGACCGGCGACCGTAGCCGGTTGGTCGTGGAGACCTTGGTGGCGCGATCGGGGTGGGGGGCTGCGCTGAGGGCGCGGCTTGCGGCGATGGCGGCGGGTCGCGCTTCGATGGCTGCGCTGCGCGCGCTCTCGCTCCCGGGCGACCCCGCTCCGGGACTTCGCACGCTCGCCCTCCCGCCGGCGATGGCGGGGCACGCCGACGATGCCTTGGGGACGCTGCTCCCTGTCGCCGGCGGCGCACCCCGGGAGCCAAGCGCCTGACCGCGCCCGGGTCCGACGGCCGGACACTGCGCGCTGCGTGGCCGTGGCCTAGCCGACCCGCAACGCCTCGCTGAGGATCGCCGCCGTGAAGGCGGGCCGCAAGTAGATCCCACGCCGCGTGGCGCGCACGCGTTCGCCTTCCTCGTCGACGACCCAAGCGGTGTCTGCGGCGTTGCGTCCCTTGGGTCGCACCTGCAACGCCGTGCCGAGGCGTCCTTGCAGCAGGCGGTGCTCCCCCTGCGCCGCGACGTCGGCAAACGTCTCCCAGTCGCTCGCGAGCACGGCCTCTTGCGCGGCTGTCGGGACCCACAGGAACGCGCGACCCACGCGCGGGCCGGTCGCTGTCGCGACGATCGGCACCCACAGGACGTGCGAGAGCTTGGCGCGGACGGGGCTGTGGTCCCACCGTGGCCATCCAGGTTCGAGCGGTGCCGTCGTGACATACGTCGACTCCCGCGGCTGCCCTTCGGGCGTCACCGGGAGGGTCTTGCACTCGACCCCCAGCGCCGGGAAGTCCGGGACGGGCAGGTTCCCGGCGTGTGCCCCGAGCAACCGCTCGATCGCCTCGCCGAGCCAGCCCTTGCTGCGACGAGGGTCGGGTCGCTGAACACCAAGGGCTGCCGCGAGGTCCTCGGCGCTCGCCCCCGCCAAGCGACGCGCGCGCTGACGCAGGACCTCGACGGTCTCGGGCGGCGGGGGACGCATCGCGGCTACGGTGTGGGGTGAACGTAGGTCGTCAGGGCGTCATCGACAGGCTCACGGCCATCGAGGAGCGCGGAGGCGTCTCCGCGGCCGGTCGCGGTCTCGGCCAGCGCGAGCAGGCCGATCGCGCCGATGCGTTGGCTCGTCTGCGGATCGAGCGTCACGCCCGGCGAGTCGATGCCCGGCAGCCCCGCCTGATCTCCCCAACCGACGTGCCCTGCGCCCGCCAGGTCGTAGCGCCAGGCCGGCGCGGGCAACGATCCCCAGATCGCCTCGCCATCGAGCGGCGTCGATGGGTCGAGCGCGCCGGTCTGGTGCAACGTCGGCAACGAGGTCGCAGCGACCCCTTCGGCCTGCATCAAGCGCCAGTCGCCCGGCGCGAAGGCGACCGCCCCTTGGAACCGCTGGTCCGCGAAACCGGCGGCGAACGTCGACGTGTAGGCGTCATTCCATCCGTTGCACACGCTCGCCGTGTCTCCTTGGGCGCACAGCGGGCCCCAGGTGGCGACGTCGAGCCCCGCGCCCGCGATCAGCAGGGCGGTGAAGCCGCCGAACGAGTGCCCGGCGACGACCGCTTGGCCGTTGGGGACCAAAAACGGTTCCGCCCCATCGAGCAGGTGGGTCAGGGTCGCCGAGACGTCGGCGGGCCGCTGCACGTAGATGTCGGTTGTGCGGTCCGGGCTGTCGAAGGACGTGTTGCCCGTGTGGTCGGGCGCGGCGACGATCCAGCCGTGGCGCGCGGCCTGCGCCATCACCGCCCCGAGGCTCTCGGCGAACCCGCGGTGTCCGTGCGAAAACACGATCACCGGGTGCGGGCCCGGCGTCGGGGCAGGGTCGTCAAGGACACCGGGTGCGGGGAAGAAGCCGAGGTAGGACACCTCGGTCTCGGTCGGTTCGGGGGCCTCGGTGGGGAACCACAAGGCGAGCCGCAACCGACGCTCCCCGGTCAGCGGGTGGTCGTAGACGACTTCGGAGGACCGGTACCCGACGCGGTAGGCGCCGTTGCCGGTCACGTGGGCGACGGGATCGACGTCCGGCGCGGCGGCGCTGTCGAGGCCCGGCGTGTCGTCGGTGTCTGCGCCTTGCGGTGCGCCGCAAGCCCAAAGCACGGTCAGCCACCACATCGCCACCTCCGGCAAGGGCCTAACGCGCCGTCGGTACGCTGGCGGAACGTCGGTCGCAGGCTCGGGGAGAGGCCGTGAATCGGCGGCGTGCGGCGTGCGGGGGACGGCGCGGAGGTGGAGGATGGCGACGGCGGAGACGTACGGGGTGACGGGTCCAGAGCGCTGGGGCGACGCGGAGCTTCTCGCGCTGATCCTTGGCGGACCACGCGCGCTGCAAGCGGCGGCCGACGTGTTGGAGCGGTTCGGCAGCCTCGCCGATCTTGCGCTGGAGGAGCCGATGGCGATCGCCGAGCGCGTGCCGTTGTCCTTGCCGCGGGCGGTGCGCGTCCATGCCGCGTTGGCCCTCGGCCGGCGTGCGATGACCGAGGCCGGCGTCGAGGTGACCAAGCTCGAGGACGCAAGCGACGCGGCGCGTATCTTTCGGCCCCGTCTCGCACATCTTGGCCGTGAGGAGCTTCATGCCGCGTTTTTGGACCGTCGCAACCGCGTCGTCGCTGTCCGAACGCTGACGACGGGGAGCGCCGCCTACACGATCGTCGATCCCGCGCATGTGTTTCGTGTCGCGCTCTCGGTCCGGGCCGAGGCGATCGTGCTCGCGCACAACCACCCCTCCGGAGATCCGAGGCCGTCGGTGGCCGACATCGAGATCACGAAGCGCATCGCAGAGGCTGGGCGGGTGTTGGGGGTGACCTTGCTCGATCACGTGATCGTCGGGGAGGTCGACGTCGTCAGCCTCGCCGCTCGCGGCGCGGTCCCGAGGTTTCACGCGGCGGCGCCTGCGCTGGCGGCGGATCCGCCCTAGGCTTGGGGTTGTCGGCAGGTGCGGACTCGGCTACGATGCGCGGAGCCTACAAGGCGCTGATCCGGAGGATTCGATGTTCGCACTTGGTTCCCCCCGCGCGATGTTGCACATCGCTGCTGTCGTGATCCTCACGGCGGCATGCGGCCCGAACGAGAAGGTGGCGTCGTCATCCTCGGAGCCGACCACGACCTTGGATCAGTCGTTGCCGGACCTCGATACGGGGCGTCCCGCTCCGATCACGGGCGACGAACCTGCTGATCCCCCCGCGGACACCCCTGCGGACACCCCCGCAGACACGCCCGCGGACACCCCCGCAGACACGCCCGCGGACACCCCTGCGGACACGCCCGCAGACACGCCTGTGGACACGGCTGCAGACACGCCGGCCGGCGGCTGATCGCGGCGTTCCTTCCTAGGGACGTGCGTCGGGCCCCGCGGCTCGGCTTGGAACCCACACCTTCGGCGGGCCTTACAGGGCGTCGAGATCGATGTCGAGCGCGGCGCCGCCGTCGCTCGTCCACGGCGTATGGTCTGCGGGCAGGGTCTCCTTCCATTCGGCGCCGGGTACCCCCCACACGATGCGACCCGCCATCACGATCGGACCCTCGATCCCGAGCGCGGCCCGCGGAACGGCGAGCGCGAGGGTGTGACGGTCGGCGCTGAGGAACAGGTCGACCCCGGGGGTGAAGCGGAACACCGCAAGGCCTCCGACATAGACGCCTGGCCACGGCGCACCGTCCGCGCCGGCACCTGCCACCGCGCGCGCCGCGATCGTGACCGCGGGGGTGAACGGTACGGCGGCGGGTGCGGTGACGCTCCCCAGCGTGTACGGCACGCTGAGGCCCGGCAACGAGAAGCCGGCGGGCGCGAGATCGAGCAGCCAAGGCGCGTAGTCTTCTTCGAACGCGGGGGAGACGAGCGTCAGCCACACCGTGTCGGCGTCGGCGTCGAGGGCCCATCCGCTCCATGGGGCGAGCGTCGCGCCGAGCGGTGGGCGTAGGGCGGTGGCGCCGAAGGATCCGATGTCGTCGACGCCGTCGTAGCGGACGCGAGCGGGTGTCGGGCTACGCGGCCCGTCGAGGGCCAGCAGCTTGACGGCGGCCACGTTCACGAAGCTTGACGGGTCCGGACCCCCTCCGACCCCGCCCGTGTACCGGGTGAAGTGCGCCAGCGACGACATGTTGCCCGCGTCGGTGATCGTGACCCGGTAGCGCTCGCCGGCCGCGAGGTGGACGTCGACGGGCGTGGTGTCGTTCCACGTCGCCCACGTCGCACGCTGCACCGCGGTCGCCACCCCGGTGCCGACGCGCGTGCCAGCTTCGTCCCAGACGTCCAAGCGCTTGTTCGCGGACGTGACGCCGGTGTTCACCGGGCCGGACCCGTTTCCGACGACGAGCTGCAAGCGGTAGCGACCGCTGGACGGCACGCTCAGGCCCTCGATCGCGAGGCTGTCCTCGGGGGCTCCCCAGTCCATCCAATGGGTGCGCCCGTGGTCCTCGGACCAGCGGCCGGCACCGGCGGTCCGCACGAGGCGGCCGGTCGTCAGCGTGGTGACCCGATGGGCGTCGTCACCCCACCAGCACGCGGCCGCGCCGTGCGGGCTCTCGAGCGCGTAGCCGGCGTAGCGGGTGGCGAGGGCGTAACAGGGGGTCGCATCCGCCATGCCGACGTCGCGCCACCCGCCTTCGGTCAACGAGGTCCCCACGCGCTGGCCGTCGCGGTAGACATCGACCACCGTGCCGGCGGGCGGCAGCGCCCAGGCGAGCGTGACGTCGTCCCCGTTGCGCGCCACTGTCGGGGCGTCGGGCGCCGCCGGAGGCCAGAAGTCGCGAAAATCGCCGCGATCCTCGACGCGGGTCAGGCTGCCCGCGTCGGCCGTGCCGTTCGGCTCCAGGGTGACCACGAATCGGGCCTCGGCGGGGAGGGCATCGTAGGCGATCGGCCATTGGACGGCGGCGCCGTTGAGCGTCGTCGCCGCGACCCGGTACGCGCCTTGGACGCCGGCCGAAAGCGGCAATTGCAGCTCGACGTGGACGCGCTTGTCGCGCCAGACGAAATCCTCGAGCGCGACCTGCGGTGCATCGCCGAGCCACGCGGCGTGGCTCGTGGGCGTGACGTAGGGCGCGACGGACAGGCCGGATGCCGTCACGTCCACCCCGAACAGCCCGTGGACGACCGCGCCGAGGTAGCCGCCCACACTCCACAGTTGGCGGCGCGAGTTGACCACCGGGCCCGACTCCGCGCCCGCGTCCACCCAGTTCCGGCCGCTGAGGAACTCGAAGTTCTCCATGTTCGACAGGTTGAGGGCGGCGCCCCGGGCCAAGCTGTCGAGGTCATGGTCGAACACCGCGGCGTTGTCGACCTGTCGCGCTGCGAGGAGCGTGTAGGCCGTCACGAACGGCCAGATCGCGCGGTTGTGGTAGATCGGCGTCGACGGCTGCTGCGGCCAGATCACGGGCGGCCCGTGGACCGTGTGCGGGTAGGCCGCGACGGCCTGCCGCGCGCGGTCGCCGTCGAGCGCGCCTTCGAGCGTGGCGAGCGCGAGGCCGAGCGCGTCGTAGTGTCGGCCCGACGACGGATCGAACGGGGTGAGGCGGTAGGACGCGGGCAGGGTGTCGTCTTCGACCCAGAAGGCGTCGCACGCCTCGCGCAGCGCGGTCGCGGTCGCGTTGGCGGCCTCGGCTTGCGTGGGGTCGTCGCTGATCGCGGCGAGGACGCGCCACGCGCTGCTGTGGAGGACGTTGGTCCCCAGCGCTTCGCTGCTCGCGATCGCGGTGGTGTCCGACGCCGTCCAAGGCGGGTACGTCTGCTCCCGCCAATCGAGGAACGACGTCTCTCCTCGCATGCGGCCGGTGGACGCGTCGAAGGCGACTTGACGGTCGATCGCGGTGGTGGTCGTGAGCGCCTCGTGCGCCTCGGCACGAAAGGCCTCGGCTTGCTCGGGCGAAAGGAAGGGCAGGACCGCTTCCGCACCGAGCGCCCACGCGACCCGGTCGGTCGATACCGGCCACGATCCGCCGGTTCCCGTGTCCTGGACGATCTGCAAGGGCCCCCCGCTTTTGGGCCGGCTCAGCTTGAACCGCAGGCTGTTCGCCGCGCGGACGGGGTCGAGCCAGGCGAGGCCGAGATCGACGGCGAACGCCGTGTCGCGCGTCCACACGTAGGTCCACCGCTCGCCCGTCTCGAAGCAGTCGCACGCGGTGGCGGCGCCGTTGTCAAAGCCGCCGTCGGCGATCTGCGAGACGCTGGCCTGCGTCGCGTCGTCGATCGCCATCGCGAACAGGCCGTCGAACAACAAGGAGCCGGTGCGTAGGCGCGGTCGGTCGTCGCGCTCCGTGAACGTGCGCGTCCCCCCGGCGGGGACGCCGTCGCGCAGCGGGTGGGTGCTGCGGAGGGTGTACGTGCGGCGCGCGGCGTCGGGCGCTGCCGTGATCGTGACGTCCCCGCCGTCGAACGCCCGCGCCTCCGCATCCCCCGTCGGCGATGGCGTGTCGGTGGTCGGTGTGTCTGCGGCGAGGGTGTCGGTCTCGGTGGCCGGTCCGGTGTCGGTCACCGCGTCCTTGTCGGACGCAGGGGGAGCGGTCACGCACGCGATGAGGGCGAGCCAAAGGGGCATGCATCCTCCGGAGCGCCATCGTACCCCGACGACGGCGCCCCCGGTGCGCGGTCTCGGTGAAACCTCGTCAGGGGCCCGCGAGGCCCGGCAGCAGCGACCCTTCGAACCGCCATCCGTCCGTCGTCGCCGTCAGACGCGCGGCACGGAACGGGCCTTGGCAGCGGGGATGCGTCGCGAGATCGACGACGAGCGCGCCGTCGATCGTGGTCCACACCACGCCGCTGTCGTGGCCGCAGCCGTCTGCCGTGTCCTGCACCGCGAGGAACGCGACCTCGCGCCGGGGGCCGGCGTCTCCGAGCCGCACGGTCAACCGGGCAGCGCCGTCGACCGCGGCCGCCAAGGTCAGCGTGACGGGCTCGGCCCCCGTGTCGCGCAGCGTCCAGGTCGTTTCGGCGGGCCGGAGCGGCTCGGGCGGCTCGGGCGCCTCGGTTGCCGGTGTCGGCTCGGTGTTCGGTGTGGCGGCCAGGGGGACGCTGGTGCGATCGAGCCAGAGGCTGCCGTCCTCGGGGTGCGCGGCGTGCAGCCGCAACGTCAGCGAATCGCCTGCCGTGAGGGCCTCGCGGCGCTCCAGCACATCGGCGCGACGGCGTGCCGTCTCCGCGATGCCGTGGCTCGCGAATCGCTCGGCCAAGGCGCGCCACGCGGCGGCTGTCCCGGAGGCCGCCGCCGCCGCCGTCGCGCGTTCGAGCAGCTTGGCTTCGATCGCCGCCCGATGCGGGCTGGCGGGGTCCTTGACCAGCAGGTCGGCGTACGCGGCCTCCGTGTCGAGTCGTTGCGCGTCGGCCCACCACAACCCCGAACGTCGTGTCGCGGCGTCGGCGGCGCGGGGGTGGGCGGGAAAGCGCCGGAGCAGGTCCGTCCACGCCTCGGGCGTGTTCTTCGCCGCGGCGTCGGTCCAGGTGAGGATCGCCTCGATCTCGGCGAGGGACGTCTCGCAAGGCAAGGACGGGTAGCGTGCGCGGAGGGCGGCGAGGCTGGCCAGCGTCGGTGGGGTCTCGGGATCGAGCCAGGCACGACAGCCGGCCCGCGCCGCCGCCGCGCGTGCCGCGGCCGCATACGGACCCTCGGGCGCGGCTTCGAGGTAGACCGTCCAGGCCTGCTCGGTGTCGATGCTCGCGGTTCGGCGAAAGCGTGCTTCATCGCTGCGGGGATGCTGCGGGTAGTCGGTCAGCAAGGCGTCCCAACGCGCCGGAACGTCGTCGTGTTCGGCTTCGGCCCACATCAAGTCTTGCTCGTGGGCGAGGAGGGCGTCGGCGCAGGCCGTCCCGGGGAGCTCGCGACGCAGCTCGCGCGCGACCCGCACGTTGCGCGCTTGCAGCACGGGCGGGCAGCGGAGCTGCCCTTCCGCCTCGCGGGCGGCGGCGACGAACGCGCCGGCGGGGTGCAGCGCGCGGTAGGTCTGGTACGCCTCTGGCGTGTTTGCGCGGGACGCGTGGGCCCACCGCGCCTCGTCGAGCCACCGCGCGACCTGTTGCGCGTCGGGTTCGCCTTCGTGCGTCTTCAACCAGCGGAGCGCCCAAGCTTCGGCGGCCTCAGGCCCTTTGCTCGCGGTGAGCGCCGCGATGGTGTCGAGCGGGGCGCTGCCGGCTTGGGCCGAGCGAGCGGCGAGCAGGCAGAACAGCAGGGTTCCGAGGAAGGGGGTGCGCATGCCAGCGGGTAACGCGCGGTGGGGTGCCTGCCGTCCATGCGGGCCGCTGCGGCCGCCGCTGGTTACTTTGGACGTCCTTGGAGGTCGCATGCGCGGCTGGATGCTCATCGTGGGTCTCGGGATGGCGTTGGCGGGTTGCGGCGCGGTCGCCGGTGCGTCGGAAGGGGTCGCTGGGGACGCCGCTGGCGGCAAGGCGTCCAAGGCTTCCTGGTCGACGTTTGGGGCCACGTTCGACGCTTCGGCGCCCGTCGTGCCGGTCAAGGACGTCCTCGATGCGCCGGCGGCGTACGTGGGGAAGTCGGTGACCGTGCAGGGTGCCGTCGCCGACGTCTGTCAAAAGGCCGGCTGTTGGATGGTGCTCGGGGACGGTGCGCGGACGATCCGCGTCCGGATGGCCGACCACGCGTTCAGCGTCGAGAAGCAGGGCGCGGGTTGGACGGCCCAGGTGCAGGGTGAGGTGGTGGCCAAGCCCCTCGACGCGGCGATGGTCGAGCACCTTCGATCGGAGTCCGCCAAGCCCGACGCGATGCCCGAAGCCGCTGCGGCGAGCGGCACCGTGTACGAGTTGGTCGCGTCCGCGGTCCGCATGAAGCCGTGAGCGCCGCGACGTCGTCGTGGCGGGACGAGGTGGCGGGGCTCACGTCGATCGCGGGCCCCGTCATCGTGGCCCAAGTCGGCTTGATGCTCATGCACACGGTCGATGCCTACGTCGTCGGGGGGCTCGGCAGCGAGTCCCTTGCGGCGATGTCCGTCGCGACGACGTGGTGCCTCGGGTGGATCGTGTTTGGTCAGGGTGCCGCGGCGGGGCTCGATCCCCTCCTCAGCCAGGCCGTCGGCGCGGGTTCGGAGGAGGAGCGAGGCGCCGCGCTCGCGGGCGGCTTGGGATGGCTCGCGTTCCTCGCCGTGCCCGTGATGCTCGGCCACGTGTTCGCGGGGCAGGGTCTGGCGGCGTTGGGCCAACACCCCGACGTGATCGGACCCGCGGTCGCCTTCTCGCGCGCGCTGGCGCCCTCGGTCCCTGCGCTGTTCCTGTTTCAGTGGCTGAGGACGGGCTTGCAGAGCCGCGGGGTGACGTCGCCGGTGTTGGTCGCCGTCGCGGTGGGCAACGTGCTCAACTTGGCCCTATGCCTCTGGTTTGTTCGCGGGCTTGGCTGGGGTGCGGTGGGTGCGGGCGCGGCGACGACGTGCGTTCGCTGGGCGATGCTGGTTGCGCTGGTGCCGCTCGCACGGCCCGAGCTGGCGGCGTGGTGGCGCCATCGTCGCTCGACCTGGTCGCTCCCGGTACTCAGCGCGGTCGGGCGTGTGGCCTTGCCGACCAGCTTGCAGGTCGCGACCGAGGTTTGGGCGTTCAATGCCGGAACCTTCATCGTCGGTTGGTTGGGGCCGGTCGCCTCGGCCGCCCACGCGGTGGCCCTTCACCTCGCGAGTCTGTCGTTCATGGTCCCGTTGTCGCTGGGGTCTGCGGCGGCCACCCGCGTCGGTCAGCGCGTGGGCGAGGGGGGGACTTGGTCTCCGATCGCCGGTGCAGCGCTCCGACTGGCGGCCTCCTGGGCGTTGGTCGGGTCGGCGGTGTTCGCGCTGGCTCGGGCGCCTCTCGCGGGGCTGTTCCTGCCCGAGGGCGACGAGGCCTTTGGTCTCGCGGTCGCGCTGCTTCCGTTCGCTGCGGCGTTTCAACTCGCCGACGGCATGCAGGCCGTGCTGTTCGGTGTGCTTCGAGGTGCGGGCGACACGCGCCGTCCGATGCTCGCCAATGTCGTGGGCTACTGGGGCCTCGGGTTGCCGTTGGGGGCTTGGTGGTCGTGGGCGTCGGGCACACCGCAGGGCCTCTGGTCGGGGTTGGTCCTCGCGCTCGTGGTGATCGCGGTCGTGCTCGCGGTTCGGCTTCGCGCCGTGCTTC
>JBJONI010000224.1:0-3565 GCA_046051915.1 Pseudomonadota bacterium | reverse complement strand
TCCGTACGCCTTCGGGCCGGAGATCGGCAGCGTGGAGGTCGACTGGGGCGCGGACTCCTACGGGGGCATGGAGCACCATCCGTACTCCCACATCGCCACGTTCGACTACGCGGACGAAGAGGTGCACGCCCACGAGGCCGCGCACGGATGGTTCGGCGACGCCGTGCGGGTAGGCTGCTGGGAGGACTTCGTGTTGTCCGAGGGCACCGTGACCTACATGGCCGGGAGAGGGCTCGAGCAGGTCGGCGGTCCCGACGTGTGGCCCATGTACGTGGACTACCTCGACGCGATCTGCACCGGGCAGGACGTGAACGCCGTGGCGCTGCCGGACACCTGCGGGGAGATCGATCTGCTGCAGGAGGACCTGTGGTCGATGGTCCCCTACATGAAGGGGGCGTGCTTCTACGAGGATGTGGGCGATCGCATCGGCTTCGAGGCGGTCGACGCCGCCATCGCGGAGTTCTACCGGGCGCACGTCAACCGCACGGGGCACATGCAGGACATGATCGACACCCTCGCGGCGCACGCGCCGGAGGCCGACCGCGACGCGATCGACTCGCTCGCGACGGAGTGGTTGCGCACCTACGCGTGCCCCGCCGACTACGCGGCGCGCTGCGGAGCCCACCGACGTCGGTGAGCGGCCGGGGGAGGCCCGGGGGCGTTGCGGGGGGCGGGCTGAGCCCCCCGCCCCAGGAACCCCGGCGTCGGGTCTACCGCGCGGCGACCACGACCTGGGCGATCGTCATGGGCGTCAGCGGCTTGTCACGCTCGTCGCGGGGGACGCTGGCGAGGGTGTGGACGAGGCCCGTCTCGAGGCAGTCCCCGAAGATGGAGTGCTTGCCGTTGAGGTGCGGCGCCGGGCCGTCGGTGATGAAGAACTGCGAGCCGTTCGTGTCGGGGCCTGCGTTCGCCATCGCGAGGATGCCGGGCTTGTCGAAGACCGTCTGCGGCCCGACCTCGTCCGCGAAGGTGTAGCCGGGCCCGCCGGTGCCGTTGCCCAGCGGATCGCCGCCCTGGATCATGAAGCCGGGGATGACGCGGTGGAAGACCGTGCCGTTGTAGAGCGGCCGCGTGACGGGCGCGCTCGTCCGCGGGTCGGTCCACTCCTTGCCGCCGCGCGCGAGCTGGACGAAGTTGAGGACCGTCTCCGGCGCCTCCTCGGTCCGGAGGGTGCAGTTGATCCAGCCGACCGGCGTCAGGAAGGCCGCGTAGATCTTCTTGCCGGGCGCCCAGCCGATGCCGCCGAGCGCCTGGTCGCGCTGGGCCTTCTTGACATCGGCCTCCAGCCGCGCGGTGCTGGACTTGAGCGTGGCGTTCTCCTCCTCGAGACGCTTGCCCGCGCGCTCCAGATCGGTGACGCGCTGCGCCAGGCGCGCGTTCTCGGCCTCCATCTCGGCATCCTTGCAGGCCAGCAGCAGCGAGAGCAGCACCATGGGTCCTCCGACGGGCCCCTCCTAGCACGTTATGGGGGGAGCCTGCTTCCCCGGTGCCCCATGCGCGTGCGAGTCTTCCTCCGCCAGAGCCTGTTCTCCCTTCCCGGCGACGCCGGACACGTGCCCACGGGCGTCGCGGTGC
The DNA here is from genome assembly GCA_046051915.1 of Pseudomonadota bacterium. Classification (GTDB taxonomy): domain Bacteria; phylum Myxococcota_A; class UBA796; order UBA796; genus JBEIFN01. The sequence continues at coordinate 1,990 of JBJONI010000224.1, read as the reverse complement.
TCGACGGAGAGCTGGTCTCCGAGGGTGCCGTGGGCCTGACGGTGCGCGTGACGGGCTGGATGGACGAGCGCGGCCGCACGCTGCAGGGCGTCGCGCGCACGCTGCTCGTGCCCGCGTCGAAGCTCGATCACCTCGTGGTCGTGGACGGCGGATGACCCTGCTCGCGCTGCTCGCCTGTGCGGCGCGGCTCGAGGGGCGGGTGGAGGACGGCAACGGCGCGCCGGTCGTCGGCGCGCGGCTGGACGCCACGGGGCTGCAGGGCGCGGCGTGCGCGGCAGTGACCGGCCCCGGTGGCGCCTGGGCGACGCAATGCCCGCGCGGGACGTGGACCTTCGCGGTGACGCACCCGGACCACGTCCCGGGCACGCTGGTGGTCCAGGCCGACGCCTCCCGCGTGCAGGTGTCGACGGCGCGGCTGGTCCGCATTCCGTCGGAGGCCGGCGCGTGGTGGGTCGAATCGGGGGCGTTCGCGCCGCTCGACGGCGTGCAGCTTCAGCATACCGAAGATGCCACGACCCAGCGCTGGTGCGTCCCGGACGGACAGGCGCCGCGCACGGCCGGGGAGGGGACGCGCGTGCTGCGCAACGACGCATCCGGTGAGACATGGCGCGTGTATCGCCTGGACGCGGAGCGCTGCGCCTACCGCATGACGAAGGGTGCGGCCGAGCACTGGTCGTTCACCGCGGACCGGGTGGAGCTGCCCGAGGTGTCCGACGGCAGCGCCGGCGCCGCGGCGGAGGGGCGGCACTGGCTGGACCCGTCGGGGCTGCCGGCGGGCGACTACGTCCTGGCGCCGTGGGTCGACGGGATGTTCGTGCGGGAGGACCCCGCCACCGATCGGTGGCGGGGGACGTGGGTGCGGGTGCCGTAGGGGGTCAGCAGGGGCCGTTGTCGGAGACGTAGGCGCCGAGGGCGGCGAAGCGGTCGGTTTGGGCGGCGCAGAGGCTGGAGTTTCCGTAGATTTCACTCCAACGCAGTTCCGTTGCGTGCATCGCTGCGGTCATGCTGGTGAGCGCGGGGTTGTCGGTCACCGTGAGGCGCAACGTGTTGGCGTCCGCGAAGCCGCCGAGCGTGGTGAGATCGTCGCTGCCACGCACGGTCAGCTCCACATTCGCGGTGTCACTGAAACCATCGATCGTTCGCACGCCGGAGACGTAACGCATGTCGAATTCGGCAAGTTGGGGGGTCCATTGGGGCCAGGTGACCGTGGCGGGTAGTTGGAGGCTGACGAGTGAGAGCCCACGGAGCGCGGGCATAGTCGTCTCCGGGAGTACCAGGTCGTTAATAACAGACCTCTCGGGGACTCCGTCGATGGAAAGCCGGCTGAGACCGCTCATGGCGCTCAGGTCGAGCGACAACGGCGCGGTGGGATCGAAGACGCGCAACTCTCGCGTGGCTGCCGCGAGAACAGCCGAAAATGTGGGTGTCGCGGCCGTATATTGAAGTTGAACGCGGCACAACGAGTCGGCGCTCGGCATGTCCGGCATCGGTACACCGCCGCCCACCGTGAGGTTGCTCACGCGCACAAGCGACGGAAACGCAGCTGGATGCGCCATGGCGGGTCCGTCCAGCGATACCCACGGCCCGTGCGCCAAGACGTCGTCGCAGTTGGGGGCATCCGAGCCCACTTCCGTGTCGGTACCTGTCGCCGTGTCCGTGCGGATGGGGTCTGGCTGACCGTCACATGACTCCCACGGGCGCGCTGGAAGGACGTTGCACGTCGCCACGTCGATGAGGGAATCGAAGTCGCCGATATGTGTCAAGCTCGCCCCGCTGATATGGATCCAGTCGATGTGGGTTAGCTCGGTAAAGTCGCCGATTTCGTGGGCTGACCACGACGAGATGCGAATCGAGCGAGCGGTCTCGAGGGCCGGCAGCGCGATGGTGAAGGCCACTTCGACGTCGAGTTGGATAGTGTCGCCTACGGTTGTGAGGCGATCGAGCGTGAACGTGGAGAATGGCCCGCTCAGCACCACGCTGTTCTCGACGG
>JBJONI010000223.1:0-5272 GCA_046051915.1 Pseudomonadota bacterium | reverse complement strand
CCTGGATGTGGTCCAGCGTCGTGACGTTGGTGCTCAGCGTCCGGGATGGGTTTCGACCCGCTGAGGTCGATCCACGCGCGCTTGAGGAGCGTGTCGAGGAGGTCGCGGCACGCGCCCAAGCGACACCAGCGATGGTGCGCGCGCTGTACGCGCTGCGGGTGCACCCGGCGTTCTACACCCCGTGGCGCATCGCGCAGGAGTTGTGGGTCGACCGCCTGGTCCTGTTCCTGCTCGTTGTCCTCGGCTCCTTCCAAGCGATGGCGACGCTCAATGTGCTGTTCGGCTGGGGCCTGCAGGTGTGGCTCGCGACGCTGGTGGTGTTGTTCCCACCGTTCCTGCTGTACGCCCAAGGCATCGAACCCGAAGCGCGTGCCGTGGACCGGGCCGTCGCGGCGCGCGCGCCCCTGATCGCCGGCGTCGCGAACGTCGAGCGCCTCGTCCTCGGCCACACGCACGTCGCCCGGCACACCGACGTCGGTCCCCTGGAGCTGCTGAACCCAGGGACCTGGTCTCCCGGGTTTCGCGACGCCGCCTGCACCGAGCCGGTGGGTCATCCGTACGTGGTCTGGATCCGTCCCGGCAACGACGACCGTCGTACAGCGGCCGTCGAGGCTTGGCTCGACCCGGGATGGATGCGGCTGCCTCGAACGCCCCCGGAGGACGCCCCGAAGCTGCGTCTCCCGTTCTTCAGCTGGCGGGGCCGTCTCCCCCGCCGATGAGATGTCGCACGTCGCGACCCTCCACCTGCAGCACGACGAGCCGCGCAAGGTTGATCACGTGATCGCCGATGCGTTCGAGGTGGCGCCCCACCGAGGCCCACGCCAGGGCGCGCGCGACTTGGTCGGGATGGTCGACCATGCGCGCCTGCAACGTGCGAAAGGCGGACGCGTGCAAGGCATCCAACTCCGCCTCGACCGGGAGCAGGCGCGAGAGGACACCCGAATCGACCCGGACAAAGGCGTCCGTGACATCGCGAAGCATGACGAAGACGTGGTCGGCCATCGCGCCGAGCTCCGCAGGTGGGCCCAGGCCGGGCTGAAGACCAATCTCCAGCGCGCGCTCCGCGATGTTGACGGCGAGATCCCCGATCCGTTCAAGGTCCGTCACCATCTTCAGGACGACGGTGACGAACCGGAGCGCCGCCCCCGTCGGGTGGTGCCGGCCGAGCGTACGGACACCCCGGGCGTCGATCGTGACCTCCATCGCGTCGAGCGCACGATCGGCGTCGAGCACGGCACGCGCGCGGTGCGGATCGGAGCTCAACGTGGCGCGGAACGCCTGATGGACCATGCCCTCCGCGCGCACCGCCATCTGGAGGAACAGCGCGCGGATCTCGTCGAGCTCCCCCCGCAGCACGGGGTTGTCCTGAACGTCCGGCATAGGCACGTTGTATCGCCTCGGTCCGAATCGTCCGCAACGTTCACGTGTCGCCGTGCGACACGACGGCGTCAGACGTCCCAGCGCGTGGGTTCGACGGGCGCGACGCGAACAGGCAGCCGCACCGTGAACGTGCTCCCCTGCCCCTCGACGCTTTGGACGGAGACCGTCGCACCGACCGCCGCGGTGACGTGCTTGACGATCGCAAGGCCCAGCCCCGTGCCGCCGGCGTCGCGACTCCGTCCTTCATCGACCCGGTAGAACCGTTCGAAGATGCGCTCCAGGTGGTGCGCCGCAATGCCGCACCCCGTGTCGACCACATCCAGCGCGACGGCCTCCCCCTCATCGCGCGCCAAGACCCGGACGGAGCCGCCGGCCGGCGTGAAGCGCAGCGCATTCTGGACGAGGTTCGCGACCACGGTGGCCGTCGACGGCGCATGGAGCGGCACGATGCGGTCCGGCGCGATGTCGACGGTCAGCGTCACGCCGCGCCGCGCCGCCATCTCCAACGCGGTCCCCAGCGCCTCAACGACCACGCTCCGCAAGGCCATCGGTTCCAGGGCGAACCCCTGAAACCGCGTCTCCGCGCGGTACAGCGTCAGCAGGTCATCGAAGAGACGCCGCAAACGCTTGCCGCTTCGCTCCAACGCCTCGACCATGCTCCGCTGGTCGCTGGTCAGCGCGGAATCGTCGAGGAGCGCCTCCACGTAGCCGAGCAAGATCGCCACCGGCGTGCGCAATTCGTGGCTGACATTGGCGACAAACTGCGTCCGCGCCCGCTCGGTTCGACGCGCCTCGGACTCATCGCGCACGATGACCATCACGCCGGCGTCCACAGGAGCCGCCTCCAACGCGATGTCGAGCTCGCCGACGGATGCGGTGCGGCGCGCCATCGCCTCGCCAGACTGCACCGCGGCGACCACGTCGAGCAGCTCCGCGATCGGGAACACCTCGAGCAAACTCGCGCCCCGCGGGGAGCGTCTCGGCGTCAAAAGCTCGGTGGCCGCGGGATTCACGCGCTCGATCGTCCCGGATCGATCCATCAGCAACACCCCAACCGGGGCCGCGTCAATCAGGCGTTCTCCACGCTCGGCGGTGCGCTGCGCCGTGCGGAGGATGCGGCGCAGATCGCCCTCGCGCACGGCCTCTTCGTGTCGTTGGCCCGCGTCGCGTGCGCGGAGCACCTCGGCGATCGGATCCGGCGGCCCGCCGAGCGGCAGTGCGGGCGCAGCCAGCAGCCCCATCACCCGACGCTGCTCAGCCGCGCGCGCCGACTCCGCGAGCCAGACGGCGGCCGCCCCGAGGCCCAGAAGGCACCAAGGGGCGGTCGCAGGTTGCGCCCACGACAGGCCGGCGAGGCCCGTCGTGAGCCCAAGCCACGCCCCACGGCGCGCCAACACCTCAAGGAGGCTCAACCCGGCGTCCCACCCTCAGGCGCGATCTGGAACCGATAGCCAACACCCCGAACCGTCTCGATATAGCGCGAGGCGGAGCCGATCTTTTCACGCAAACGCTTCACGTGCGTGTCGACCGTACGGGTGTTGAGATCGGGGGGCATGTCCCAGACGTCCTCGAGGAGCGTACCCCGTGTTTGCACCCGACCGGGCCGGCGCGCAAGCGTCACCAGCAAACGGAACTCGGTCGCGGTCAAGATGATCTCGTCGTCCTCGACCCAAACGCGGTGCGCCGACTCATCCACGCGCAGCAGCGGGAACTCGAGTCCCGGCTCCGAAGCGGTCTCCGCCACCGCAGAGGCCGGCCGCTCCGCCAAACGCGCCCGGATCCGCAACGTCAACTCACGGAGCGAAAGATTGGCTTTGACCACGTAATCGTCCGCGCCCACCTCGAATCCAACGACGCGGTCGATCTCCTCGCCGCGCGCCGAAAGGATCAGCACGGGCGTCCTGCCACGGCCGGGCATCGCCCGAATCCGCCGGCACACTTCCGTACCACTCATGTCGGGGAGCATCAGGTCGAGCAAAACCAGCGCCGGCCGGGCTTGATCGTAGAGCTCCAACGCCTCGCGACCGGTAGCCGCGCGCACGGTCGAAAACCCCTCTCGCCGGAGGTGAAGGTCGAGGAGACCGAGAAGGTCCTCCTCATCTTCGACGATCAGAATGGGTCCGGGGCTCTGCATGGAACCTCCGCCCGTCTCCTATTCCCGCCTTTCGACCCCTGCCCAGCCCGGTGCGTAGGCGTGACCGCTCTGTCACCGAGACGTCGCGAACGCCCGCCGCGGCGGAGACCTCGACAGCGAGCGATGAGGGAGGCAAAGAACGACGTTGTGGAGGGATGGGTGCGCCGCTGGATCGCCCGAGCACTGGGGATCGTCGCGGGGTTCGTGGCGACGATGGCCTACACGCCATCCAGCCACGCGGCCTCGTTCGACCCGCAGTTGCGTTGGCGAACCCTCGAGACCGCGCACTTCAGGATCCACTTTCATCAGGGCCTCGCCCCCGTCGCCGATGCGTTGTCCCGCAGCGCCGAGGAGATCTACGCCGAGCTCGCCGTCGAGATCCGGTGGGACCTGCGGCTCAAGACCGACGTCGTGCTCATCGACCCCACCGACCGGGCCAACGGCTACGCGACAGCCGTCCCCTACAACGCGATCACCATCTTTGTGACCGGGCCGACGGAGGACAGTACGCTGTCTCTCTACGAAGATTGGACCGACGCCATCTTCACGCATGAGCTGACCCACGTGCTGCACCTCGAGAGCGCCCACGGCATCGTCCGCGCCGCCCAAGCCGTCGTGGGGCGCATCGCGAGCACCAACAGCGTCAGTCCGTGGTGGATGGTCGAGGGCCTCGCGACGTTCCAAGAAACCCGCCACACCGCGGGAGGCCGAGGGAGAAACCCCTACGTCGACATGATCCACCGCACCGCCGTGCTGGAGGACGCCTGGCCCCGCCTCGGCAGCCTCGACGGCCTACAAGCCCGCCTACCGGCCGGGAACCTCCGGTACCTCTTCGGCCAAGACTTCATGCAGTGGGTCGCGGACCACCACGGCGAGGACGCCTGGTCGCGGTGGGTGCAGTGGTACGGCGGTCACATCCCCTACTTGCTCCCTGCGGTTCCGGTCTTTGGAGAGTCCATGCCGTCGATGGCAGGCCGGTGGCGGCGCGACCGGGTGGCGGAACATAGCGCGACGCTTCAGGCCATCGCGGCGCACGGGCTCGTGGAAGGCGAGCGCGTCAGCCCCGAAGGGTCCTCGTGTTCGGCGCCCGCCGTCGCCCCCAACGGCGAGCGCGTGGTGTGGAGTTGCAGCAGCATCCGTACGGGAAGTTCGCTTTGGCTCGCCGATGGGGACGGCACGGGCGCCAAAAAGATCAAACAGGACTTCGGTGCACGCTCGTTCACGTGGCGTGCGGACAGCCAGGCCTTCGTTTACGCCGGGTTGCACGTCGTCAATCGTTTCAACACCACGTCGGATATCTACCTGTTCGACATCGAGAAGAAGACGTCCAAGCCCCTCACGAACGGCGCACGGGCGCGCGACCCGGACTTCAGCCCCGGCGGCGAGCGCCTCGTTGTCGTGACGAACCGCGCCCAGAACAACCAGCTCGAGGTCTTGACCGTCGACCAACGACGGACCGCGCTCACCCGTTTCGACGACCACACCCAGATCGGCACGCCGCGACACGACCCCACGGGCACGCTGCTGGTGGCCTCGATGTGGATCGACGGCCAGCGTGACCTGTGGCTGCTCGACGCGCGAACGGGTGAGCGGCTCCGACGACTCACGGCCGACGTCGCGAACGATCGCGAGCCCACGTGGGGACCCGACGGAAGGACGATCTTCTTCTCCTCCGACCGCACCGGCATCCCGAACCTGTTCGCGATCGACTTGACGGCGGAGCGCGTCTTCCAAGTCACGAACGTCCGCACCGGCGCG
>JBJONI010000222.1:0-3095 GCA_046051915.1 Pseudomonadota bacterium | reverse complement strand
AGCTTCCACAAATCGAGGCCGCCGGGCGTGTCGGGGCCGGCGTAATTGCGAATGGTGCGGATACCCCGCGATTCAAAGGCGTCGCGCACCGCCGGGTCGAGGTCGCGGGCGACGGCGCGCATGTCCGCCAAGGGCGTCTCGCCGCCCCGCGCGGCCGGCGTGAGGCAGCCGAGAAACAGGCGCTCGGGCGGCGTGGCGGTAAACGTCATCTCGATGTGCTGCGGAATCGGGTACCAGCCCGGCAATTCGCTGGCGGAAAACACGAAGCCCGATCGGCCCACCGCGTCGCGCGGGGAGGTGCCGAGGTACTCGCTCTTCAAGTCTGGCGTGACGCTACGGGCCACGCGTTCAAACGCCTCCGGATCGCCCACTTCGAAGCCCGTCAAGAGCAGCGCGCCGTGCCGGGCGAGGGCGTCGGCCAAGGCGGCGCGATCGCCATGCAAGCGCTCCACCAGCGCGTCGACGCGGGCGTCACCCGTGGGCTCAACGACATACGGCAGATCGTGCTTCACGCGGGGGCTCCTAGCGTTCGTTCGCCCGCGTGGGGCGTCGTGGGAGGGTGGGCGCACGGTCGCCTTCATCGAGGGAGCGTGGCGGCGAAGAAGGCCCAGGCGACCTCGGCGAACTCCAGGTCGCGGCTCTGGACGCCGACGACCGGGTGCGCGGGGGGGAGGACGGTCTGGCTGGGGGTCGTGTGGCCCGCGCCCTCGAGGCGCCACCATTGGACCGGGGCGGGCCCGGCGTAGTCCCACCGCTGCGCGGCGCCGGCGTCGTCGAGGCGGGGGTTGACCTCGACGCGCGTCGGGGCCACGCCCGCGAGGCCGTTGATCGCGAGCCAGCGGTCGCGGGTCGCCTCCGCGGACAGGACGCGCCCGCGGTGGCAGGCGCCGCCGAGGTTGGCGACGCAACCTCCGCCCCAAGGCATCGGCGTGTCGGCCGTTCCGTGGAGCAGCACGATGGGGACGGGTCGGCTCGGTCCGCGCGTGCAGGGGCCGGGGAGGGGAGACTCGGGCAGGCTCCCCGAACTGGTCGCGACCGCGCCCACCGCCTCGGCGTGGTGGAAGGCGAAGGCGTGCGTCATCTGCGCGCCGTTGGAGCCGCCGGCCATGAACACCGCCGCGCTGGGCAGCCCGTAGGCGGAGCGGACGTGCTCCACCAGGGCCGCGAGGAACCCGACGTCGTCGGCGCCGCTGGACACCCGGTTGTCGGCCCGGCAGTCCGCCCACCCGATGCGGCCCGCGGCGTCTTTGGAGGGTGAACCTTCCGGATACACGACGACGAAACCCTCGCGATCGGCGACCGCGCGAAACGCCGACAGGGGGTGCGCGCCCAGGTCGGCGACGTCGACGCCCTCGCCGCCGCCGCCGTGGAGGACGAAGACCGCGGCGCGCGGCGCGACGAGGCCGACGGGCACGTGGACGCGGAAGCGCCGGGCGAGCCCGCCGTGGTCGAACGGCTGGTCCGACAGGCCGACCGGGAAGGGAGTCGAAGCAGATGCTTGCACGCTTGCCGGGCGATCGGTCGCGAACGCCGACGGCGGGATGTGGAGAGCGCCGAACAGGAGGAGCCAGAGGGGCGCGCGCGGCATCGTGGCTCCAACGTTCTGGGGATCGGCAGGCGCCCGTGTCGGGCATAGCGCTTCGGGACCGCTCCGGCCCGACGCGGGGGTCGACGACCCCGCCAGGGGCCGGACCTTCTCGCGCGTGAGCAGCCCGTCCTCAGGGCGCCGTCTTCGCGAGGCGGAAGCCGAGGTTGCGGTTGCGCATCGTGGGCTCGTCCAAGTAGCGAAGCGCAACCCGGTTGTATCGAGCCACGTTGAGCCAGCTTCCGCCGCGTGAGAGCCGAACGCCGAGCAGCCGATCGGGGTTGGGGTCGGTGCGGTCTTCGCTGCCGTAGTCCTGGAACCAGTCCCAAACCCACTCCATGACGTTGCCGCTCATGTCGCACAAGCCCCAGGCGTTGGGCGAGAGGCCGCACGCGGGGTGCGTCCGGTCCTGGGCGTTGCCCGTGAACCACCCGACCGACGCCAAGGCCTCCCCGCCGGCGAAGGGATGGTCGGTGCCCGCCCGTGCGGCGTACTCCCACTCGGCTTCGGTCGGCAGACGCCAACCCTCGCAGTCCTTGGGATGACCCGTGGGCGCGGTGACGAGGATGTCGTCGCACACCAGCTTGTCTGCCGGGTCGGACGCGCCCGGACTGCCAGAACACCCCAACAGTTCGTAGCAGGCTTCGAGGCCTTGCGCCTGTGAAACCGCGTTGGCGAAGGCCACCGCCTCCCACCATGACACCCACTCGACGGGACAGGAGGCGCCGCACGCCGCGACCGTGCCGACGTCGTCCTGGTAGCCTTCGTCGGCGACCGCCGTCCCGCCGTACCAAGACGGGTTGTTGCCGAGCGTGGCCTGCCACATCGCCTGGGTGACCTCGGAGGTCATCAGGTCGAAGGCGCGCGTGAGGGTGACTTGATGCGGCGAGAACTCGAACCAGTAGCAGCCGCCCGCGACGTCATCTCGCCCGGCCTCGCAACCCATCGTGAAGGTACCGGGGTCGAGGCGAACGACGTCGCCTACGTCGCCCGGCGCCCGGTCCCAGCCGGGTCCCGTCCCGGTGTCGCCGTCAGGCGGGCTTGTCTCGGTTGTTTCGGTCGCCGTGGCGGTGTCGGCCGTGTCGTTGGGCTTGAGATCGTCCGCGGCATCGCACGCCACGAGCAAGCCGAGGCCTACGGAAACGAGCAGGGATGGATGACGGTTCATGGCGCGTCTCCTCCGTGGGAGCCTAGCACAGGCGGCATGTGGGGGGCTGTCGCCGGTCCGGGCCTCGGTCGACCTACCCCTGAACCGGCCGCTTCAGGGGAACGTCGCGCGCAGGTAGGCAACGAGGTCCTGCAGATCGGTGTCCGACAGCCCGACCGGCGCCATGGAACCGGTGCCGTTCTGAACGATGTCGGCGAGCTCGGCGTCGGTGAGGCCCGGGATGGTCTCGGGATGGTCCGGGGCGGGTCCGGAGATCCCGTCCGATCCGTGGCAATACCCCGACCCGCACGACATCTCGTAGACCGCAGCACCGCGCTGTGCGTCGCCAGGGGGCGCCGGTTC
>JBJONI010000221.1:0-8168 GCA_046051915.1 Pseudomonadota bacterium | reverse complement strand
CTCACAGCGCGTTGAAGTCCCGGACACGCGGCAGGCCGGCGTCGAGCGGCGGCGCCGCGTGGCTGTGACACGTGTCGATCAGGACGTGGGCCGCCTCCGGGTAGTGGCGGGCGAACGCGTTGAGGTGACCCGGCTCGTTTTCGAAGGTGGCGACCACCGTGCCGTGCAACGCGTCCAGCCGACCAAAGGCGCCGAGCTTGAACGCGGTGTCCGAGACGTCCTCGCCGCGAAGCATCACGATTTCCGAGCCCCGAAACAACGGAAACCCGAGCCGATGCAGGCTGAGCACCGTGGCGTCCCCGAGCCGCCGGGCAGACCGCGCCGACAGGTAGACGACGAGCGCTCCCGCGGCGGAGACGGCCTCGACGAACGCCACGGCGCCGGGCAACGGCCGGTCGTGGACGAGCCAGTCGGGGTGGAAGAACCGGTCCCACCAAAACCGCTCCAACGCCTTGGCGCGGGCCGCGTGGAGCAGGCCGGTGGCGCGTAGCGGCCCATCCACGTCGTAGCCAAAGTCCGAGGCGTGCAGGTCGGTCACCGCCGCCAGCAGGGCGGGATCTCCGTCCTCCTCGGCGAACGCGCGAAGGATCGCGAGGTGGCGGTGCGAGGTGTTGATCAGCGTACTGTCGAGGTCGAAGATGACCAACGGCCGACGCCCGACGGCGGCGAGCGCCGCCACCCGCTCTACGATCGTGCCCGCAAGCCCCATCTCCCCTCCCGTGCCACCCCTTACCTTGGTCGCGGAGCCGTCGCGCCCTCGCCGCAGGGTCGTGACGTGCGATGGCGCAGCGCGTCCAGCGACCGGGATACGTGCCCGCCATCGGAGGCCCGATGTTCCCGCTCCTGCTCCTCTCCGTCGCACTCGCAGGCCCCCGCGCGCCGACCGCCCACGATGTGCAGTTCGCGCCGCTCGCGGCCCCCGAGACGCTGGAGGAGCGCTCGAGGGTTCGGTTCAGCCCGTCGGTGGTCATCGACGGGGTCTCGCGGCCGCTCACCTTTCAGACCCTGACGCGCACGGGGGAGCCGATCGGCGGGGTTCCGTTTGGCGTCATTGTGGACCGGGCTGGGAAGGTCATGGTGGACGACGCAGGCGCGCCGCTGACCTGCGACGGCGCGGACTTCGGCGCCGTCCTCGAGGTGGGGCGCGAGACGTGGCTGCTGCAGCACGTGGAGTGCATCCCTTCGGCCCTCTACGCCACGCAGCTCACGTTCGACCCGGCGGGGATCGCCCACGTCCAACGCACCCTGCCGCTGGCTGCCTCCCCGTACGGCGCGGTCAACCACTGCGCCGGCGTCGTCACGCCGTGGAACACGCTGCTCTCCAGCCAAGAGTACGAGCCCGAAGCCCGCGCGATCGGCGCGTTGGGGGGGCAGCCCCCCAACGACGACTACGGCTACACCCGACTCGGGACCTACCTCGGCGTGCCGATGTCGCAGGTCGACCCCTACCGCTACGGCTGGATGCCGGAGGTGACCCCGAAGCGGCGCGGCGCGACGACGTCGTTCACCTCGACGCTGCACCCCACGATGGGACGGTTCAGTCATGAGCTTGGAAGCGTCCTTCCCGACGGACGCACGGTGCTGCTGAGCGACGACGGACCGAATGGCGGGCTGTTCCTGTTCGTCGCCGACCGCCGCAAGCGCTTGAGCGCAGGCACCCTGTACGCCGCCAAGCTCCGGGCGACCGACGCGGGGTCGTTCGACCTCACCTGGATGGATCTCGGGCACGCCACCGACGACGAGGTCACGGCTGCGCTCGACGCCGGGGTGTCGTTCGACGACCTGTTCGCCACCGCCGAGCCCTCCGGCCCCGGCACCTGCCCGCAGGGCTACACCTCGACCCGCACGATGGACACCTTCGACACGAGCCGAACGCTGCACGAATGCCTCCGTCTCAAGCCCGGCATGGAGACGGTCGCCTCCCGCCTCGAGACGCGGCGCTACGCGGCCTACCTCGGCGCGACCACCGAGCTGCTCAAGGCCGAAGGCATCACGTTCGACGCGCAGCGACGCACGGCCTTCCTCGCCGTGACCGACATCGGCAAGGGGATGCTCGACGCGGGCCCACACGACCTCGGCGGCCCCAACGACATCGCCCTACCCGCCAACGCCTGCGGCGCGATCTTCAAGCTGGCCCTTGGCCCGTCCGAGGCGACCGGATCGGATTGGACCCCGTTGCGCGCCGCCACCCTCGCGCAAGGCAAGCCGCTGGCAAACGACCGCTGCGACGCCGACGCCATCGCCAACCCCGACAACCTCACGCTCCTCACCGGGTCGGGTTGGCTGATCGCCGCGGAGGACACGCGCCGCCACGACAACGCGACGCTGTGGGCGATCGACATCGACAGCGGCGTCACGCGACGCCTCGCGTCCGCGCCGTGGGGGGGCGAGTTCACCGGGATCTGGTGGCACCGCGACGTGGCGGACCACGCGTTCCTCACCGTGACCGTGCAGCACCCGTTCGCCCACAGCCGCCCCGAGGGCGCGCCGGCCGACGCCGAGATGCCGTCATTCACCGGCATCTGGGGACCGTTCCCGGTCTGGAAGTGAGCGTCGTCCCGCCACGACCACGTCAGAACGGGATCCGGACCTCGTCCACCAGCCGCGCCACGAAGGCTGCGAGCGGCATCGTGCCGAGGTCGCCGCCGTCGCGCGACTTGACCGCCACCTGGGCCTCCTCGGCCTCCTTGGCGCCGATCACGACCTGGTAGGGCACCTTGCGACCATGCGCCGCGCGGATCTTGTACGAGATCTTGTCGGCGGACGCGTCGAGGGTCGCGCGGACGCCCGCTTGGGTGAGCGCCGCGACGACCTGGGCACCGTAGTCTTCGGACTTCTCCGAGATCGTCATCACGCGCACCGCCTCGGGGGCGAGCCACGTCGGGAACGCGCCGCCGTAGTGCTCGATCAGGATGCCGAGGAACCGCTCGAAGCTCCCCATCACCGCGCGGTGGATGACGACCGGAACGTGGGCGGTGTTGTCGGCGCCGACGTAGCTGAGCTCGAAGCGTCGCGGAAGCTGATAATCCAACTGGATCGTCGCGCATTGGTGCTTGCGTTCGAGCGCGTCGTACACCGCGAAGTCGATCTTGGGCCCGTAGAAGGCCCCGTCGCCCTCCTTGATCCCGAACGTCCGGCCGCTCCGCTCCAACGCCTCGCGCAGCGCGCCCTCCGCGCGGTCCCACAGCGCGTCATCGCCGAGCTTTTCCGCCGGCCGCGTGCTGAGGAACATGTCGTACGACATCCCGAACGCGCCGTAGACCCGGTCGATGAGGTCGAGCAAGCGGCTGACCTCGTCGGCGATCTGCGATTCCATGCAGAAGATGTGCGCGTCGTCCTGGCTGAACTGCCGGACGCGCGTCAGCCCGCCGAGCGCCCCCGACCGCTCGTTACGGTGCAGCACACCCTGATCGTGCAGACGGAGCGGCAGCTCGCGATAGCTGCGCTTCTTGCTGCGGAAGATCAGCATGTGGCTCGGGCAGTTCATCGGCTTGAGGCCGTATTCGCGCGCTTCGCCGCAGCAGCCGTCGTCGTGCGAGGACGGCACCGGCGAGGCCTCGGGGAAGTGGAACATGTCGTCGCGGTAGTGCGCCCAGTGCCCGGAGGTCTCGAACAGCGCCTTGTCGAACAGCAACGGCGTCTTCACGACGTCGTAGCCCTCGCCCGCGAGGAGGTTGCGCATCCGGGTCGCGAGGGTGTTGAACAGGTGTTCGCCGTTCGGGAGCCAGAACGGGGCCCCCGGCGCCCAGTCGTGGAACATGAACAGCTCGAGCTCACGACCGAGCCGACGGTGGTCGCGCTTCTTGGCTTCCTCCAAGAAGTGCAGGTGCTTCTCGAGCGCTTCCTTGCTGGCGAACGCGACCCCGTACACGCGCGTCAGCATCTTGTTCTTCTCGTTGCCGCGCCAGTACGCCCCAGCGACCCGCGTCAGCTTGAAGTGCTTGAGGCTGCTGGAGTAGCGAACGTGGGGACCCGCGCACATGTCGGTGAAGTCGCCATGCGTGTAAAAGCCGATGGCGTCGGTGTTGAACCCCTCGATGAGGTCGCGCTTGTAGGCCTGGCCGTTGGCGTCGGCCCAGGCCAACGCCTCCTCCCGCGTCCGCTCAGCGCGCAGGAACGGGTGGTTGCCCTTGGCGATGCGGCGCATCTCCTCCTCGATCTTCGGGAGGTCCTCCTCCGAGATCGTCCCCACGACGTCCATGTCGTAGTAGAAGCCGTGCTCGATGTGGGGCCCAATGCCGAACTGGGTGCCGGGGTAGAGGTTGGCGACCGCCGACGCCAGCAAGTGCGCCATGCTGTGCCGCAGGGTCTCCTCTGGACCCAACGCACGCACCGCAAACTCCGACGCCTCAACTGCCTCGCTCATCGTCCCTCCTGCACCGAGCGGGCGCTTATCTCCTAGGCGCTCGCGCCACCAACGCCCGGCCCCCACGAGATCCTGACGCGAACCGGATCCGGAGGCATGCGGCTGCCGAAGCTGCTACCACCTCGCTTGTTGGGCTTTTTTCGCGGTACGGCAAAATTCTCTACAGTTGGCTGACACGGATCCGATGAGCCTCGCAGGAGGATGCCATGGACAACACGAACCGGATCGCGTCGGTACGCGTCGGCCTCGGTGCCCGTCTCCTCGACGACGCGGACGTGCTGCAGCGCGCCCAAGCCCGCGAGGCTGGCCGTCAGGCCGGCTACGGGCGGTGGACGGCAAGTGCAGCGTCCGCGGCGTACGAGGCGGGTTCCGGCGGATGCGCTGTCGAAGATCTCACCGAGGACGAGGTGCTGTTCGGCGCCGACGAAGACTTCGACTTCGACATCATCGAGGACGTCTCTTCGCGCTCGCAGGGGAGCTACAACCGCGACAGCGAGCTCGACGCCGGCGGCTTCGACGACGGCGGCTGGGTCAGCCTGCGCCCCGTGGGCACGAGCAACCGCCCCGACGACTTCTAGTCGGGCTGCGGGGCTCTGGCCCCGCGCTCATCGAGCAGCAGGCCCACCGGGCGGTCCCAAGGATCGTGCGGGAGGGCCTGCTGGTGTTGGCATGCGTAGCCGACCCCGATCGTCCAAGCCTGTGGGCGGGCGAGCGCCAGCGCCCGGTCGTAGTAGCCCCCGCCACGCCCGAGGCGCCGCCCGGACGCGTCGAACGCCCGACCGGGAACCACGAACCCGTCGATCGCCGTGATCGCGACGACGGGCGCCTCTACCGACGGCTCTTGGACGCCCCAAGCGCCGGGAACGAGCACCTCGTTGGCCGTGACCGCATGCCAGACGAGCCCGTCGGCGGTCACGCGCGGCAGCGCGATCGGAACCTCAGCCGCGGCAGCGCGCCACCAAGCCGCCACGTCGACCTCGTCGGGGAGCGCGACGTAAGCCGCGAAGAGTTGACCTCGTCGCAGCGGCCGGTGGGTCGCGAGCCAAGCACAGACGCACGCGTCGGCGAGGAGGCGCTCGGCCGGCGTCAACGCGCCCACCCGGGCACGAACCTCACGACGCAACGACGCCTTGGCGGTCACGGCCAGCCGCAGAGCAGCCCGTCGCCGACGACGAGGAAGTGCGTCGCGCCGCCCGCGCGCAAACCATCGAGGATGCGCTCGTACTCCTTGGCGGTGCCGAGCGCGGCCTGCTTGCACACGGTGGCGCCCACCGCGGCCGGCGGCACGACGAGCGGCGGTGGGGTGAAGGCCGGCGTAGCCACGACCGGCGCCGTCGATCCTGCTGCGGGCGATCCCGCAGGGACCTCGTCGGCGAACGCCGAGCCCCCCACGAAGGCAACCGCCACCCACCCCCGCAACGTCGCAGCGCGCATCCGATCCCCCGGCATCCCTGCTGTCATGACGTTACCATCCATGCGCCCCGGAGGCCCGCGTGCGCGTGGCTCGTCTCGTCCTGCTCGCTGTCGGCGCCGCGTCGATCCTCGGCGCGGTGTGGTGGGGGTGGCCGCAGGCTGTGCCCGTGCCCCGCAACGTCGTCGTGATCAGCCTCGACACCACCCGGGCTGATGCGCTCGGCGCGTGGGGCCACCCCGACGCCCACACGCCCTCCCTCGACGCGCTCGCCGCCGAGAGCATCCGCTTCGCGCGGGCGTACACGACGAGCCCCACCACGCTCGCCTCCCACACCTCGTTGTTCACCGGCAACGTCGCCCACACGCACGGCGTCCCCCGAAACGACCACGGCGTGTCCCCCGACAACGTGCTCCTCGCCGAGCGTCTCGCCGAGGCCGGGTACGACACCGCGGCCTTCCTCGGCGCGATGCCGCTCGCCGCGCACTCGGGTTTCACCCAGGGTTTCGGAACCATCGACGCTGATTTTACCCATCACCGCACCGAGGGAGCCGGACAGACCGAGCGTCCCGGCGCCGAGGTGACGGACGCCGCGTTGGCTTGGCTGCGCCGCCACGACAGCGACACCCCCTTCTTCCTGTTCGTCCACTACTTCGACGCCCACGCGCCCTACGATCCACCGGCCGACCTCCGCGCCGACCTCGTCCCCGACCTCGTCGACGACAAGCTCGGCAGCGTCAAGCAGCTCCAACGCCTGCCGATGCTGCGTCGACGCGACCCCGAGGCGTTCCCCGCGCTCGCCGGTCGGCTGGAGCGGCTGTACCGCGCCGGTGTGGCGGAGGTCGATCGCCAGGTCGGTCGCCTGATCGAGGGCCTCGACGCGCTCGGGGCGCGCGACGACACGCTGGTGATCGTGGTCGCCGACCACGGGGAGACCTTCGCGAGCCACGACGAGCTGTTCGATCACGGCGAGACCGTCTACGACGAGAGCACCCACGTCCCGATGCTGCTCCGGCTGCCCGGAAGCGCCCAGGCGGGCCGCGTCTTCCACACCCCTGTCGCGCTGATCGACGTCGTGCCGACGCTGATCCCATGGCTCGGGCTGCCCGACGTCGACGAGGCCTTCGACGGCTACTCCTTCTTCGAGGCGCTGCGCCGACGGGGCGATTGGACGCGGCCCGCGCCGATCTTTCTCGAAGCCACCAAGCCCCACCTCGAAGGGGCGTCAGGCTGGCAGAACGACGCGCTCGACAAGGCGGTCGTCGACGGCACGTGGAAGTACCTCGTGCGCCCGAGGCGCAAGGCCGAGGCGCTCTACGATCTCGGCCGCGACCCCGAGGAACAACACGACGCGCTACACGCCGAGGGCGCGCGCGCCGCCCCGTTGCGCGCCGCGATGCAGGCGTGGCGACAAGCGGCTGACCCCCTCCCGAGCCCGCTCATCTCCGACGCCCGCGTGCAGGCCGAGCTCGCAGCGCTCGGCTACACCGACGCGGTCGCGCCCTCGGACGACGACCTTCCACCGACCCCGGAGTAGCCAGTGACCGACGTGCAACGCACCGTCTCCCCGATTGACGGCCGGATCTACGTCGAGCGACCGCTCGCGACGCCCGCCGCGATCGACGCCACGATCGAAGCGGGCGCGCGCGCCTACGCCACGTGGCGCCGCTGGCCGCGCGCCGAGCGGATGGCCCGCGTCGGCGCATGGATCGACGCCATCGAAGCCGACGCGGCCCGCCTGTCCGAGGAGTTGACCTGGCAGATGGGTCGTCCGATCGCGCACAGCCCCTATGAGATCCGCGGGTTCGTCGATCGCGGACGCGCCATGCTTCGGCAGGCGGACGAGGCCCTGGCCGACATCGTCCCCTCGGCCAAGGAGGGCTTTACGCGCTTCGTCCGGCGCGACCCGCTCGGCCTCGTGCTCGTGCTCGCGCCGTGGAACTACCCGTGGCTCACCGCGGTCAACGTGATCGCGCCAGCGCTGATCGCCGGCAACACCGTGCTGCTCAAGCACTCGGACCAAACGCCGCTCGTCGCCGAACGCATGGTGGAGCACGCTCGGGCGGCGGGCATCCCCGAGGGCGTCCTCGCGTACGTGCACGCGTCCCACGCCGACATCGCGGGTGCTGTGCGCGATCCCCGCGTCGCGCACGTGGCGTTCACCGGCTCCGTCCTCGGCGGCCGTGCGGTCCACGCCGCGGCCGGGGGCACCTTCAAGACCGTGGGCCTGGAGCTGGGGGGCAAGGACGCAGCCTGGGTCCGTGCCGACGCCGACCTCGACTTCGCCGCCGAGAACATCGTGGAGGGCGTGCTGTTCAACGCGGGTCAATCCTGCTGCGCGGTCGAACGCATCTACGTCGACGCCGCGGTGTTCGACGACTTCGTCGAGCG
>JBJONI010000220.1:0-4486 GCA_046051915.1 Pseudomonadota bacterium | reverse complement strand
GACCTCAGCGGGCTCGCGGGTCGTGGTGGCGATGTCCCACAGCGTCGCCATCGCCTCGGCAGCTTCGCGTCCCGTGGGCTTCGACAGGCCGCGGACGCCGAGGCGCCACGTGACATCCATCGCGACGTCCAGTGCTTCGGGGACGCGCACGAAGTCGACGATCAGGCCAGGCTCTTCGATGAGGCGAACCGCGCCCGGATGCACGAACGGCACCGGCGCGACGACCTCCGGCGGGCGTGCGCGATCGGGACCCGACGTGGCGGGGGGCGCGGTCGTCGTCGCGTCCGTCGCTGGGGCTGCGGCCGGTCCGGTCGGCGCGACCTTGGCGGCGGGCGGCTTCGCGAGCGCGGGCTGGGCGAGCGTCACGCCGAGGCCAAACAGGATGAGCCGGTTCATGGCAACTCCACCGGGGTCGCACCGCGCAGCGCGCCGCGGTCCCCTTGAGGGACGACGGAGAGCGTGCTGCGCCGGTCGGGGCTGAGGTAAGCGCGCGCAACGCGAACCACATCGTCGGCCGTGACCGCTTGGATCGCGGCGGCGTCGGTCGCGGCGCAGTCGGTCCGTCCGCGGCGCGCCAGGCAGGAGGCCAACGCCTGCGCCCGTCCGAGGGGATCGACGAGGCCGTCTTCGAGGCCCGCGATCAGCGAACGCTTGGCGCGGTCGAGCTCGGTCTGGCTGGGTGGTGTCGCGATCAGGTCGTCGATCGCGCGGTCGGCCGTCTTCACGAGGCGGGGCAGGGGCGTGCGCATCGCCGTTGCGTAGACGAGGAACAGGCCGTCGATCTCGCCGTTCCACGTCGTCGCGCCCCCGTCCTCTGCACGGCGGCGCTCGTAGACCAGGGCATCATCGAGGCGCGTCCCCTGGCCGCCGCTGAGGACGAGCGAGGCGACGTCGAGGGCGGCCATGTCGGCGTGGTGGAGCGAGACGGTCGGCCAAGCGAGGTAGACCGTGCGGGCCTCTGTGGCATCCTCGAGCATGCCGTTCCGCGGCGGGTGGTCGCCATTGTATTGGCCGGCACGAGGGACGGGGGCGCCGCGATCCGGGACGTCGGAGAACCAGTGCGTGATCGCCTGCAGGGCATCGGCCTCTTCGAAGTTGCCGACGACGGCGAGAACGGCGTTGCGGGTCCGGTAGTGTCGTTGCCAGAAGTCGCGCACGCCGTCGAGCGAGAACCCTTCGACGTCGGAGACGGTGCCGATGACCGGCGTGTGGTACGGGTGGCCCGCCGGCCACACGAGGCGCCCGAGAGCGTCCCAATCCCGGCCGTTGGGCTGGGCGTAGCCTTGGTTGCGCTCCTGGAGGACGACACCCTTCTGGTTGGCCAGGCTGTCGGGGAGCAGGCCCGCGTCGAGGAAGCCGACACGGTCGGACTCCAAGAACAGGGCACGCTCCAGCGCACCCGCCGGGAACGTCATGTGGTACGCCGTCTCATCCTCTGAGGTGAACGCGTTGTTTTCGCCACCCGCGGCCGTCAGCAGCGTATCGAACTGGTTGTTCCCGACGTGCGCGCTGCCCTCGAACATCAAGTGTTCAAACAGGTGGGCACATCCATGCTCGCCGTCGGCTTCGTCGCGGGCGCCGACCCCGAACGTCACGTGGAGCGCCACCCGATCGGTCCGGTGGTCCTCGGCGAGGACGACACGCAGCCCGTTGGGCAGCTCGTGCACGCTCGCCTTGAGGTCGAGCGGGCCGGCGAGCGCGAACCCCGTATGCAACCACCACGCGAACATCGCGCCTCCAGACGCCCCCGGTAGCCCACTGGGTGCGGTGTCGCACGGCGCGATCAGACGTCGCTGCGCTCGTTCATCGCCATCGGGATGAGCAGCCCGAGATCAAGGAACAACGTTTCTTCTTCGGGGTCAAGATCGAGGACGGGCGCAGCGCGCAGCGCCGCGGTCGTCGCGGGGTCGACGTCGAGCAGCAACACGTCGCCCGCGCGGTCCCTCGCGAGCACCAGCGACTGCGGGGTTTCATCCACGGGGTGACCGTCGTGCGCGTGCCACACGAACGCGCCCTCGTGCCAGACGCCGTCGACAGCGCCAGCCTCCACCCGCTCCGCGAGGCGCAGGACGTCGCATGGGGCATCGATGCACAGCACGCCGGGACGGCAGATCCAAGGCCCTCGTTGCGGAGCCCCGTCGAGGCTGTCGGGTGCGGTCTCGGGGAGCGCGGCGAGCGCAGCCTCCCAACGCGCGAGCGCGCGGAGGGTCGAAGGCAGGGTTTCCGAGAGCGCGGCGGCGATGCGTCTGGGGGCGGGCGTGCGCTGCCAGGAGGTGGCGCGATGGGCGTCGGCGATGTGGGCCGCGGCGCGGTCACCCATCGCGAGGCGTGTGAGCGGGAGCGCGTCGATGTCGGAGGCGGCGAGCGTCTCGCCCGACGCGGTCGCGCCCGGTGCCGTGTACCCGAGACCGAACACGGTGGCGGCGGACGGGAGATCCCAGTCTTCGCAGAGCGCCTCCCAGGTGGACCGCGCCTCGGTGAGGGCGCGTGCCGGGGCCTGTGGGTCGGTCTCGGGCCGATGGGTGTCAGCGACCGCGACGGCGAGTCGGTCGATGCAGGCGTCGAGGGCGGTGATCAGGTCTCCGTCGGTGTCGGCTTGGATTTGGGCGATCCGCATGCCGACGTCTTGGAGCGTCCACCGCAAGCGGCCGAGCGTCGGTGTGGGGGACCAAGGCGAGAGGGGCGCACCGAGAAGCAGGGCATGACAGACGTCGACGACACGGGCCTCCAACGCCTCGATCGACGTGCTCGCGCCCGGAACCGGGATCAGAAGCCGCTCCGCGGCGGCCCGGAACCCGGGATGCAGGAGGCGCGGGCTGTGGGCGCGCGCGTAGTCGACGCCGTCGCCGCACAGGTCGATGCCGCCGTGGTCGTTGCTGATCGGGCGCCCGAGTCGTCGGCTGCGCGCGATGGCCGCCAGCTCGCGTTCCATGAAGGCGAGGCCCTCTGCGACCCCCTCCCGCGGCGGGGCGGCGTTCGGGTCCGCGAACGCGGCGGCCTCGCAGGCGTCGCATCCGACCCGTCCGAGGCGTCCTTGCGAGCCGTGGTCGGGGCATCGTGCCGCGTAGGCCTCGTCGAACATGTACCAGACCGCGACGGGGAGGAGTTCGGCGAGGCGCCCCGCGGTCGCGTGGAACCACGGCGTGGCGTCGGGCGCCCAAGCGTAGCCGACGAGGAGGTGCGCCAGCTCGTGGGTTGTCCACTTGCCTCGGTGCCCCGGGTGGAAGCTCGCGACCATCAGGTCGTGGCGGAAGCTCTGGTACTTGCTCTCCGGCAGGACGCCGCGTTGCCACGTTGGCGCTTCGGCGAGCGTGGCGTCGGCGCCATGCACCCAATCCAGTGGCAGATCGAGATGGGCGCGATCCTCGAAGTGAAAGGCGAACAGGCCGTTCTCCGCGGCGAGCGTCGCGATGCGTGCGGCGACGGGGGACCTCCACAGGTCCTGCGTCGGCAACGGCCCGAGCGTCGGACGGAGGTGACCTTCCCGCACATGTCGGGCGACGTCGGAGAGGTGGTCGAGGGCGTCGGACGGGCGGGGGAGCGTCATCGGCCGTACTGCCGCCGCAGGCTGCTGACGTCGAGCCGGGCCAACGTCGGGAGGGACTGGACCCGCGCCCAGAGTCCGGTACGTTGGACGAGGAACGTCAGGATGTGACCGATGGCACCGACCGTGAGGGCCGCTGGCGCAACCCAGGGCGGGGCGCCAAGCGCCCAAGCGAGCAGGAGCGAGGGCATCGCGATCGTCGCACCCGCGAGCGGGCTGATCTCGGCGACGAGGACGCCGACGATCGCGCGCGCCCCAAAGGACGCGACGCCGCCGAACAGCAGCGCGACCCAGGCGGGCCAACCGAGTTGGCGGGTGGCGACGGCGAGCAGGGCGACGACGGTCAACAGGCCCATGCGATGCGCGTGGCCCGCGGCGACGCCGATCGCGTCGGCCGCCGTCAGCGCGACGTGCAGGTCACGCCGCTCGGCGGCGAGGACCCAACGAGCGTCATCGAGCACGATCGGGCTGAGATCGAGGTCGCGCACATGTTTGAGGTGCGCCTCCAGCAGCGCGTCAAACGCACCGTCGATCCGACGAACGTGGTGGCCGAGCGCTGGCCGGTCGGCGTGGATCCACGCGAACGGCTCACCCACCACGTGCTCGATGTGGGCCCGTAGCCAGCCTGGCGCCTCGTCACCGGGCAACGTTCGGAGCGTGCGTACGCTTCGGCCATCCTCGCCGATCGAAACCAACGCGATGCCAGTCGCACCCTCCTCGTCTTGGGCGATGGCCGCGACCCTGCGCGCGGCGTCGAGCCAAACCTCGAGCAGTTGGCGGCCTCGGAGGAACGGGGGCAGGGCGTCCTCGGCACGCGGTGTGGCGGTGGCGGAGGGGTCGTCACCCTCGGCTTGTGACCCGTCCATCCCGTCGTCGTGGTCGTCGTCGTCGAACGCGTCGTCGTCGTCGTCGTCCATGGTTGGCGCGAAGCGAAATGTGGCG
>JBJONI010000219.1:0-6590 GCA_046051915.1 Pseudomonadota bacterium | reverse complement strand
CGCGTAGATCGTCTGGTACGTCTCGCGGTCCGCCGGCGTCGCCTCCCGTCCAAGGTAGGGCGGGAGGGGCATGTGGCCGTGCGCCTCCATCAGACGCACCGGGTCGGGTTCGGTGAGGACGCGGACCGTGCCCTCGGCCTCATCGCGGTCCACGACCGTGATGCGTCCTCCCCCGCCGACGGCGAGTGTCTCGCCATCCTTCACCTTCTTGGCCGGCTTCATCAGCGCCGTGACCGGCCCGGGGCCGACACCGAGCAACAGCACCTCGACCTTCGCCCCGCTGGTTCGACGGGCGAACAGGCGCGCGGGCAACACGCGGGAGTCGTTCACGACGAGCCGATCACCGGCACGCAGGATGGCGGGCAAGTCGCGGACGTGGCGGTCCTGCTCCGGGTCCGCACCGTCGATCGGCACCAAGCGCAGACGGGCCGCGTCGCGGGGCGACACGGGGTAGGCGGCGATGCGGTCCGGCGGCAGGTCGAAATCCCAGGCGCCCAAGTCGTCGTGCATGCCCCCGACGCTAACGCCTCCAAGGCGCCGCGTCGCAGGCTCGCGCGGCAGCGGCCCGCGGGATACCCGCGGCGGCCCTTGGAGTCTGTGATGTCCGATCGTCCCGCCGTCCGCCGCCGTTCCCTGCGTCCCGAAGCGCCCGCCGAAGCCGCAGCGCCCGAGGCTGGTGCTGCGGAGGTCGCAGCGCCGACCGAGCCGGCCCCATCTCCGATGCCCGCGCCCGCCGTGCAAGCGGCCGCCCCGGCCGCCCCGGCCGCCCCGGCCGTCGCGCCCGAGGGCCCTGCCGCGTCCGCCCTCCCCGTCGGTCCGCCGGCGAGCCGGTCGAGCGCCCGCAACACGAAGCCCGAGGCCCGCACCTCCGACCGGCTCGCCGAGCTGGAAGCGCTGGTGTCCGGCGGCTTCGACATGGCGAGCCTGCTCGACGGCGCCTCGTCGCGCGGCCCGGCGCGGGGCACCAAGGTGAGTGGTCCGATCGTCCTCGTCGGCAAGGACGAGCTGCACATCGACCTCGGCGGGCGCGCGACGGGCTTTTTGAGCCGGCGCGACAAGCCCGACGCCCAGGTCGGCGACGTGATCACGGCGTGGGTCGTCCGCAGCGACGACCTCGGCGTCCAGCTCGGCATCAAGCTCGGCGGCGACGCGGCGGCCGACCTGCTCGCGGACGCGGCCGAGGCCGGCGTTCCCGTGGAGGGCACGGTCACCTCGCGCAACGCGGGCGGCTACGAAGTCCGCGTGGGTGGCGTTCGAGGCTTCTGCCCCCTGTCGCAGATCAGCCGCGTCCCGCTCGCCGACCCCGACAGCGTCCTCGGTCAGACGCTCTCCTTCCTCGTCCTCGAGACCGAAGGCAAGGTCGTCGTGTCTCGACGCAAGCTTGAGGACCGCGATGCAGCGACGACGCGGGAGGGGTTCTGGGCCGAAGCGGCCGTCGGGCAGCGGCGCACCGCCGTCGTCACCCACGTCACCGCGCACCGCGCCTTCCTCGACATCGACGGCGCCGACGCGATGCTCCCTCGACGCGAGGTCGGCTGGGAGGACATCGCCGACCTGACGACGCGCCTCGCCCGCGGGCAGCGGATCGACGTCCGGTTGGTCGACCTCGACCGCGACAACCAAAAGGTCCTGGTCTCGTGCAAGGATCCGGACATGGATCCGTGGCGGCGCCTCCCCGAAGAGGTCGCGGCGGGCGACGTCCGCACGTGCCGCGTGCTCGGCCACGCCCCGTTCGGCGCCTTCCTCGAGCTCCTGCCTGGGTTGTCGGGCCTGCTCCACAGCAGTCGCCTCGCCGGCCAGCCCCTTCCCGAGCCCGGCGCGTCGGTCGCCGTCAAGGTGCACCGCATCGACGTGGGCGCACGCCGCGTGGAGCTCGCGATGCCCGAATGGGTCCCCTCGTCGACGGACGCCGCGGTGTCCGAGGGCCCGGCCCCGCTGACGGTTGGCGCCGAGGTCGACGGTGTCGTGGAACGCGTCGATCGCGGCGGCGTCCGCGTCCGCCTCTCCGACGGTCGCTACGGCTTCCTCCCGGAGCGCGAGGTGGACCTCGCCGCAGGCCAGATGCTCGCCCACCGGTTCCGCGCTGGGTTTCCTGTCAAGGCGCGCATTGCGGACGAACAAGGCGGGCGAATCACCCTTTCGCAGCGCGCCGACGACCGCGAGCAGCAGAACGCATGGCGCACGGTCGCGGCCGAGGCGTCGAAGGCCTCGATGGGGACGCTCGGCGACCTGCTGAGCCGCGCGCTCCAGAAGCGCTGACCTGACGGAACGCGGCGAGTCACCCGGCGGCGGACGACGTCCTAGCCGACGGCGCGCCGCGCCCATGTCGCGTCGAACAGGTTCCCTTCGTGCGGCTGGTCCCAGCGCAGGTGGCACGTCGGCACCAGGCCTTCGTGCAAGCGTTGGATGTTGCGCCCCTCTCGCGCGGCGCGGATCAGGTCGGGATCCTCGGTGACCACCGTCAACGCCAGGGTGGGGCCGAGGGCGTCGATCACCGTGCGCGGATCGGCCGCACAGACGGCGACGAACGGGAACGGAAGCTCCGTCCGGGCGAGCGGGTGGTCGAGGCTG
This sequence comes from Pseudomonadota bacterium, assembly GCA_046051915.1. Classification (GTDB taxonomy): domain Bacteria; phylum Myxococcota_A; class UBA796; order UBA796; genus JBEIFN01. The sequence continues at coordinate 4,019 of JBJONI010000219.1, read as the reverse complement.
CAACGGACCACCGTGGGACGAAGGCCGGTCATGCCGTCGTGGTGGCGAACACGCGAGCCCCAGGCCGACGTCTCGTCGACGGCCCCGGCCAGCGCGGCCTCGACCTGGGCGTCGATGGCGACGGCGGTCGCAGGATCCGCAAAGGCGGCGAGCGTCGCGTCGGGGTCGTCGAGGGCCCCCATCCGAAGTGCGCCGAGGCGGGCCGCGAGCGCGCGCGCGACCGGCTGGGGGTCACCGCATACGGCGACGGTGCTGGCGTTGATGCAGCTTCGTCCCCCGTTGTAAGCCACGGAGGTGCAGAGCATGTCGACCAAGGCGTCATCGAGCACCACATCGGGCCCAAGGAGGACCTTCGAGAGCCCCGGTCCGTGCACTTCGACGCGCGGGTGCGACGCGTAGCGCCGGGCAACGGCGGCGCCGCCAAAGACCATCGTGCGCTCCGCCGCGTCGACGAGGGCGTCACCCACCTCGTGCCCCCCCGGCAGGTAGGAGAGCGCCGCGGTGGGCATGCCGACGGCGGCGAGGGCTGCGAGCACGCGAAGCGGGGTGTACGGATCCCCACTCCCCGGGCGGACGTACACGGGGAGCCCGAACGCGGGCGCGATCGCCCACAACCCATGCACCGCGGGAGCGTTGCTCGGCAGCACCGCAGCGAGCGACCGGACGACCTGCACGAACCCGACGTCCACGCCAGCGACCTCTCCGCGCCCGGCGTCGAGCACCTCCGGCGGCACGCCGCGGCTGAGCCCGCGCAAGGTCTGGGCGACGTGCCCCATGGCGGCGGCGACGCGATGGCCGCCGCGCGCGACCATCACCTCGGGCAGCCCCGTCGAACGACTGGTCGACGCGACCCAGGATGGCCAGTCCTGCTCCCCCTCGCCGACCGGCAGCGTCGCCGTCAGGAACGCGTCCGCCGCGCGCGCGACAAGATCGCACCGCGTCGCGGTCGGCATCGCGCGCAAGGCCCGGAAAGCAACCTCGGCCCGACCGAGGTCGCGGCGCACCAACCCCGGGTTGAGTTGGCTGATCGTCGCGCGGACCTCGCCGTGGACGTCCGGGACGGGCGCCGCCTCCGCCGAAACGTAGACGGAACCCGCTCGCCATGCCGGTAGATGCAGGGTCAATACACACCCTCGATCGTCGTCTTGCCCGACGTTGTCCCCATCGGCACGACATCGCCGACGCCGTCCCAAGGCATGCCCGTCACGGGGGGACGTCGGATCGCCTCGTCGCGTTCGAGCAAGCGTGGAAGGAAGAGTTCTTCCGTCATCGTGGTCAGCTCCACCTGCCCCCGCGCGCCGAAGGCCACGGGCACGCCGGCCCCGTCGACCACCCGGAGCACCGCCCGCGGCTGCGGCGCATGGTAGACCACCTCCCACCCGTTGTGCGCGCCGACCGGCTCGCTGCGCGCGAGGCCCATCAGGGTGTTCCCGTACACGGGCACGAACGCGACCCGACCGTCCAGGACTTCCTCCGCGAGAAAGCGCACCGTCTGAGGGCGCATCGACGTCCCCCCACACAGCACGCCGCGCACACCCACCGCAGGCAGATCGATGCGATCTCCGAGCAGTTCGAGCAGCCGCGGCGTCGTGAATACCGCCGCGATCGGGCGGTGCTGCAACAGCGTCACCGCTTGGGAGAGCACGTGATCCTGGTAGCGTTTGGCGGTGGCAGCGTCGCCCTCAGCGAGCAAGCGACGCACCCAGCGCGGGTCGAGGTCGACGTGGTACGCCACGCTGCCGCGGCAGTGCGCGAGGTGTTCCATCGCCAACCGCAGCCGCCTCGGGCCCGTCGGCCCAAGGATCAACCAAGATCCCCCTCGTGGGAACGCGTCGTCGGGCAGGGTGGACGCAAACGCGGCGTAGTCGATCGCATGATCTTGCCACGAAGCCCGCTGCGTCGGCGCGCCCGTCGTCCCGCCCGTCTCGAACACGTGGAACGGTTGTCCAACCCGCGCCGCGGGGACCCAGTCTTCGTGCGGGGCGTCACGCAACCAGGCCTTGTCGAAGTTCGGGAAGGTCGCGAGCAGGTCGGCGAACCCTCGGACGGAGCCCACGACATCGATCTGCCGTTCGGCGGCGAAGCGGCGCCAGAACGGGGTCCCGTGCACCCCAAAATGCACGCCGACCACATGCCTGACGTGCGCATCCAGCGCCTGTTGGGCGGCAACCACCGCGGCGTCGAGGCTCATGCTCGGTCTCCAAGGAAGCGCGTGACCGTCGCCTCCGACGGTGGCGTCGTGACCCAACTGACCGCGACCATCGTCACGGCCGACGCCAGCACGAGCCACGCCACCGGCATCATGCCTCCGGGAAGGTAGGCTTCGGCGGAGCCCGTCGCGCGGGAGTCCGCAAAGAACGCAGCCCATCCGATGGCAGCCACGCCAACGGACGCCATCGCGCCGCCCGCCGTGGCCCGACGCCAGTACAGGGCTGCGACCAACACCGGGACGAGGGCCGAGAAGCCGGAGAAGCACCACACGCCGAGGTCGAACACCGACCGGTCCGACACTTGCGCGAGCGCCCAAGCGGCCAGCCCCATCGCCACCGTCGTGCCGCGGCTCCACCGGACCCGTGACGCGTCGTCGGCGACCGGTCGCAAACGCAGCAGCACGTCCTCGGTCACGAGCGTCCCGATCGCGAGCAGCTGGCTGTCGAGCGAGCTCATGATCGCGGCCACGATGCCCGCGGTCAGGACAGCGCCGAGCCAGGGGCCGGCGAACCGGTTGACCATGATCCCGAGGACCTTGCCGGACTGCTCCGGCGGAAGATCGAGGACCCCCGTGGCCCAAATGCCGATCAGCACGCACGGGAGCCACACCACGGCCACCAGCAAGGGATGCAACGCGGCCGTGACCTTGAAGCCCTGCTCCGATCGCGCCGAGAGCCAGTGTTGGAACGTGTGGGGGAACATGCCCACCGAGAGGCCGACAAGGCCGTAGCTCGTGAATTCCGCCACGGAGAAGCTGCCCTCACGGACGAGGCGCTCCGGGTGCTTCGCCGCGGCCGTCGCCATCGCCGCGGCCGGCCCGCCGAGAGCGTTCGCGAGCGCCACGAACGTCACCACGGCGACCCAAAGGAACACCCCGGTCTGCAAGGCGTTGGCCCAAGCCGCCGCGCGCAGGCCGCCGGTGTTGACGTAGACGAGCGTCACCGCCACCAGCACCAGCCCCGTGAGCCAACCGGGGACCGACCCGTCACCGCCAAACCCGTCGACCCATGCCCCCTTGGTGTTCGCCGAGACCGTCAAGGCCGCAGACTGCAGGGCCATCAGCAAGTAAGGAACCACCAAGCCCACGAGCACCGGCAGGAGCATCCAACCGAGCCACGGGCTCTCGAAGCGATCCCGCAACAAGCTCACCTGCGTGACGTAGCCGTACCGACGCCCAAGGCGCCACACCGGCACGCCGAGGACGACGAACATCAGCGGGTGGACAACGCCGGCCCAGGACGCCATCAAGCCGAACACGCCGATCCCGCGCTCGTAGGCCTCGCCCGTGCTCCCGACGAGGGCGAAGCTCGTCATCGTGGCGCCGAACAGCGACATCAGCATCATGAACGGACCGACCGACTCCGACGCGGTCGAAAAGTCGCGATGCGTGCCTGTGCCCGCGCGCTGGCTCAGCACACCGATCCCCAAAAGCGCAGCGAGGTAGCCGACAAACAGCAGCAGGCCGGTCATGACGACGACCCTTCCGCCCAAGGCGACGACGGCCACGCCCAGCGTCCCACCGCGGCCCAGAGCGCGGCGGCGGCCAGCGCGTAGCCCACGTGCCAAGCGAGGCCGATCGGGACGGCGCCGGCAACCAGGGTGGGGTCGGCCCACCACCACACATCTTGGTGGAGGAGGGCGAGAACCACGACGGCCCCGATCGCCCCGCGTGCGGCTGTCATAACGACTCCTCGGCGAATCCGAAAAACCTTAACCCCAGCGACGGGCGCGGCGGTGACCTCGTGCCACGACGTGACGGCTCACTCCCAGCCACCGGCCTCGCACGCGGACGCGGTCTTGCGATCCCA